>JAAYWU010000011.1 GCA_012516295.1 Clostridiales bacterium
CATGTGGATACCACCCATCTGTCGGTTGTCGATATAACAAAAGTTTCTACGTTTTTGAACTTTATCTAACATAGTAAAAAGAAAATACAGGAGGAATTTATGATGAAAAAATGTGGGCTTCTTTACGAAGGCAAGGCAAAAAAGGTTTACGCCACAGATGACGAGAATTATTGCATTGTCGATTATAAGGATGATGCAACCGCCTTTAACGGACAGAAAAAGGGTACGATCCGCGGCAAGGGCGTTGTAAACAACAAGATGTCGAACTACCTCTTTAAAATGCTGGAGGAGAAGGGCATTAAGACGCATTACGTGGAAGAACTGAGCGACCGCGAGACAGTAGTTAAGAAAGTGGAAATCGTTCCCCTTGAGGTTATTGTCCGCAATAAGGCCGCCGGCAGCCTTGCAACAAGGCTGGGCATGGAGGAAGGCACGCCGATGAAATCCACCGTTCTGGAATTCTGCTATAAGAACGACGATCTGGGCGACCCGATGGTAAACGAGTACCATATTCTTGCGGCTGGTTTTGCAACCAAAGAGGAAATTGATCAGATTAGCGCAATGTCTTTGAAGATTAACGAAATTTTGAAGGAATTCTTCCTGTCTGTAAACATTGAACTGATTGATTTCAAACTGGAATTCGGCCGCTGTGCGGACGGAATCATCCTTGCGGATGAAATTTCGCCGGATACCTGCCGTTTCTGGGATGTGAATACCCACCAAAAACTGGACAAGGACCGTTTCCGCAGAGATCTGGGCGGAGTAGAAGAGGCTTATGCCGAGGTAATGAAGCGCATTGGTTTATAAATTACAGGATGGTGAGTTTTTGAACAGCTCGATAATGGATTATGATGTTTTAAAACCGCACGAAGAGTGCGGCGTATTCGGCATTTATTCCGATGGCGACGTTTCTCCTGCTTATGCAACGTACAACGGGCTTCTCGCTTTACAGCACCGGGGGCAGGAAAGCTGTGGAATCGCGGTTTGCGACCGGGGGGTCGTTTCTTACTCCAAGGATATGGGCCTTGTGACGGAAGCATTCAACGATAAGATACTGGACAGTCTTAATGGGCAGATGGCGGTCGGGCACGTCCGCTATTCCACTTCGGGCGGCAGTGTGCGTGAAAACGCACAACCGCTCGTTATGCGTTATATAAAAGGAACGCTGGCAATTGCCCATAACGGGAATTTGACCAACGCTTATGAGCTTCACCGTGTTCTGGAACGCAGGGGCTGTATTTTCCAGACGACGATTGATACGGAAGTCATCGCCTATATGATTGCGCGGGAACGTGTGGACGCTCCTTCTATCGAAGAAGCTGTGCGCCGCACAATTCCGAAGCTTCAAGGTTCTTTTTCGCTGGTCATTATGAGTCCTCAAAAACTGATTGCCGCGCGCGACCCGCATGGTTTCCGCCCGCTTTGCATCGGAAAAATCGGAAATTCCACCGTTTTTGCTTCCGAAACCTGTGCGCTGGACGCCTGCGGAGCGGAGTTTGTACGCGATGTGGAACCGGGTGAAGTGGTTGTTGTTGACCAGAATGGAATGCGTTCCTTCCGGGATCCCGTTGATGTTGAAAAGTCCCTTTGTATTTTTGAGTATATTTACTTCGCCAGAACGGACAGCATTGTCGACGGTATCAGCGTTTATGAAGCGCGCAAACAGGCCGGCCGGCTTCTTGCGCAACAACTTCCGGTTGAAGCGGATATCGTTATCGGCGTACCGGAATCCGGTATAGACGCCGCGATTGGGTACAGCGAGGAATCCGGTATTCCGTACGAGAAAGGAATCGTAAAGAATACGTATATCGGCAGGACCTTCATTAAACCAAGCCAGTCGGAAAGGGAACGCAGCGTGCGGATTAAGCTGAATGCGCTCTCGAATTGCGTGAAAGGAAAACGGGTTGTCATGCTGGACGATTCCATTGTTCGCGGAACAACGAGCGCGCGCATCGTTACCATGCTGAAAGAAGCGGGTGCGAAGGAGGTTCACCTCCGTATCAGCTCGCCGCCGTTTTTGTGGCCCTGCTATTATGGGACGGATATCCCCTCAAAGGACGACCTTATCGCGTGCCAGTACAGCATTGAGGAGATCGGGAAAATGAGCTTTGCGGATTCCATTGCATTTTTAAGCGTTGAAAATCTGGCGAAGATCATGGGCAGCAGCAAAGGTTACTGTGACGCCTGTTTTTCCGGGAAATATCCCGCCCCGATTCCGGATTATTTAATAGCCAATAAGGACTATGATTATAGCACACCGATTAAACGTCTGTAATTTCCATTTTGGAGGAATAATAATTGAAAAATACCTATGAATCGCCGTTATCATCCCGCTATGCGGACGAAGAAATGAAATATCTGTTTTCACCAGACAAAAAATTCAGAACATGGCGCAGGCTGTGGATTGCATTGGCAGAGGCCGAAAAAGAGCTGGGGCTGAATATTACGCAGGAACAGATTGATGAAATGCGCCAATACGCCGATGATATCAATTATGAGGTTGCCGAAGCCCGCGAAAAAGTGGTGCGCCACGACGTAATGTCCCATGTTTACGCATATGGCCAGCAATGTCCGAAAGCGAAGCCGATTATCCATTTGGGCGCGACATCCTGTTATGTAGGCGATAACACAGATATTATTATTATGACGGAAGCGCTGAAGCTTATCCGGAATAAGCTGGTCGGCGTCATTCGCGTATTGTCGAAATTTGCCTTACAGTATAAGGATTTGCCGACGCTTTCATTTACCCAATTCCAGCCGGCCCAGCCGACCACGGTTGGAAAACGGGCAACCCTTTGGATTCAGGATTTATTGATGGATTTGGATGACGTGGAATACCAGTTATCCAAAGCAAAGCTGTTGGGTTCCAAGGGAACAACCGGCACACAGGCGAGCTTTTTGGAATTATTCGACGGCGACCATAGTAAAGTAAAAAAGCTTGACGAAATGATTGCCCAAAAAATGGGGTATTCTTCCTGCTTTGCGGTTTCCGGCCAGACTTATTCCCGGAAGCTAGACAGCCAGATGCTCGCCGTTTTAAGCGGTATTGCGCAGAGCGCCGCCAAATTCTCGAATGATATCCGCCTGCTTCAGCATTTGAAGGAAGTGGAAGAACCGTTCGAAAAGAATCAGATCGGTTCCTCGGCGATGGCCTACAAGCGCAACCCGATGCGCAGCGAACGGATTGCTTCGCTTTCCCGTTATGTGATTATCGACAGCCTGAATCCCTGTATTACGGAGGCGACCCAGTGGTTTGAACGCACGCTGGACGATTCCGCAAATAAGCGAATTAGTGTGCCGGAAGCCTTCCTTGCCGTCGACGGGATTTTGAATCTGTACGCCAATGTGGCGGACGGCCTGGTCGTATACCCGAAGGTCATCAACCAGCATTTACTGCGTGAACTTCCGTTTATGGCGACGGAAAACATTATGATGGACGCCGTTAAACGCGGCGCGGACCGCCAGCAGCTTCATGAACGGATTCGTGTCCACTCGATGGCGGCCTCCCGCGTGATCAAAGAG
>JAAYWU010000133.1 GCA_012516295.1 Clostridiales bacterium
GCGCAACAGTTTCCGCTTGCAATGAAGCTTCCGCTTAAAAGGTGATCCCCGTCTTTTTTTAATATAGGGTCCTGCTCCCCGGTAATTAACGATTCGTTGACCTCGCATTCGCCGTCGACGACCATGCAGTCCGCGCAAACCTGATTCCCGCTTGTCAGAATCAGGATGTCGTCCAATACCAGGTCCTCAACGGGAAGCTCCTGCTTTACCCCGTCCCGCATGACGCCGGCTTTCGGCGCGGCGATCAGCTTCAGCCGGTCGATTGTTTTTTTCGCGCGGATTTCTTGTATCGTGCCGATAAGGGTGTTGCAGATGATAACGCCCATAAACAACAGATTCTTGTAGGACCCTACCATAACGATCAAAGCGGCAAGCGCCACATTTAAAATATTAAATGGCGTAACAAGGTTATTCAAAATAATCTGTTTGACCGATTTGGTTTTTATTTCATCGGTTCCGTTGATAAGACCCCGCTGCCGGCGGGATTCTACCTCTTCTTGCGTTAATCCTTTGGAGCAGCTTTCATCAAATGCCATGTTTTTGTCCCCTGTCCGTGTATGTTTCGCATCGAAATTCATTATACTATATACGACAAAGCAAAACGTAATTTGCAAAAAACTTTAAAATTTGATAACAATTTTCGTCAAAACACATAAATTATGAATGGTTAAGGTCGCATATTCAATCATAATTTATCTTGTTTCAAATAAACGTTATGGTATAATAAAAAAATGTGAAATGCTGAGTGGATTAAATTCCGCAGATCGTAAAATGAGAAAAGGGGGGTCTGAATCTTATCCAATATGTTGAATGTGATAAAATTTGACTTTCAAAAATTAAAACTTCCGATTCAGGATATTGACAGCATGCTCGTTTTATTGCTGGCGGCTTCCGTATTTGTGCCCTTTTACTTCAGCGTTGTTGTAACCTGCGGAATCGCCATCATGACGATGATTAACTGTAAAGTAAGGACAAAAGCATTTTCTTCTCCTTATTCAAAGTTTCTTCTTGGTTTTCTGATTATTCCGTTTTTTATATCCGCAATCTATAATAATTACTGGGGTATGGTGTACGCAATCGTCATTCTCGCCGTAGCTACCTGTGCGTTCTATGTTCGAAGCGTAATGAACCGTTCCCTTTTTAACAAAGTGATGGATCTTACGTGTATCGCCAGCCTCTGGTGCGTTGCAATTGCCGTTTACCAGAAAGTAACTGCTTACGGACTGGCCCCGCGCTACCGCCCTGTTTCCGTGTTCCATAACGCGAACTGCTATGGAATGATGATTGAATTTATAATCATTATTGCCATGTATCGCATATTTACAAACAAACAAAGAAAGAACTTTTATCTTGCCGTTATTGAACTCAACCTGATTGGGCTTTATCTGTCGGCCAGTTGTTCCGCCTTCATCGCTACCGCATGCGCCGTTATGACGATGCTGGTGATGAAGAACCGCTATGCCCTTGCGGTTGGGTTGGTTTCGCTACGGCAGCCTTTGTTACGGTTGGGGCTATCTTTCCATCGATTTTTCCGAGAGGCCTGGAAGCAATCGACAGCACCTGCGGCCAAAGGCTCTCTATTTGGACGACCGCGCTCCGCGGCATTACAAGGCACCCTTTCTTTGGAACAGGCGCGCTTTCCTATCAGATGATCTGTGAACAGCTAGGAGGCTACAAAACCTATCATTGCCATAATTTATTGCTGGACACCCTGTTGAATTTTGGCTTTGTCGGCTTTGGAGCAATCGGAATTTACTGTCTTGCTCAGCTAAAGCTTTTGTTGCTTCGTTTCAAAAACAATATCGGGATAAATATGAATATTCTTTTTACAGCGGCGTTGGTTTCCACAGCTGTGCATGGGATGACGGATGTGACGATTCTTTGGATTCAGACCGCCTTACTGTTTATTTTTATGTTTTAAGCAATGGTCAGCGGTTCGGAGTGCCTGGAAAGCCAGCTTCGCCTGCCTTCCCTTGTGCCGGACTACGCGGAAGAAGCACCCATTCAGCCTGTGTACCTGAAAAACTGAATCTTTTCTAGCCTTGTTGACTTGTCCCGAAAACAGGGCGGTCATCTGCCGGAATCAATATTAATAGTATGTGCCTGCAAAACAGAATATTTCGTCCCCTGCCTTACAAACTCAGGCGGGGGATTTTTTTACGCGCTCAGGGCGATTCGCGGCGCTTGCAAGCCCTCTCCTGTGCGTCCTGTTTGCGATAGATTATGGCACCTATTC
Source organism: Clostridiales bacterium (assembly GCA_012516295.1). Classification (GTDB taxonomy): domain Bacteria; phylum Bacillota; class Clostridia; order Oscillospirales; family Acutalibacteraceae; genus Caproiciproducens. Next base: position 2,237 of record JAAYWU010000133.1, read on the forward strand.
TTGATATATTGCTATGCGCAAATAGGGGATTTATCTTGAAATCAACTGTTTGCAGCTGTAAATAAAAAGGGCTTGAGCCGCCGGCTCAAGCCCTTTTTGCTATAAAACTTTTCGGATGTTAAACATATTATTCTGAACCACCCAGCCTTGGGGGAAGAAGCTGTTTACCGTCCAGTAACTTACCCCGCCCAGATTGTATTTGGCGACCAATTTCAATTTTGCTTCAATGCTTCTGGCGTCTTCAAACCAGACAATGTGTTGCTTCCCGCTCCTGACGTAATAATTAAAAAACGGGGACTGCGCGGTTTTGTCAAATTGAATGTTTGCGCCGACCTGTGAGGCGAGGTTTACTGCGCCCACATTGGTCAACGGACGCGCCGCGGTGCCCTGGACATAGGGAAGGGTCCAGTCGTAGCCGTAGTTCGGGATTCCCATGAAGATCTTCCTGCTCGGCATGACCGATACCGCATACTGTATTACGTCCTCCACAAGGTTAACCGGGGCGACCGAACGGGGCGGCCCCATCAGATATCCCCATTCGTAGGTCATCAGGATAACGTGGTCGGCCAGAAGTCCGTGGGTCGCATAGTCGTGCGCTTCATACAGGAGTCCCGACTGGCTCCCGCTCGTCTTGGGCGCTAGGGCCGTTGTTACGATATAGCCCAGAGAATGCAGGCGGTCCACCGCTTTCTTCAGGAAATTATTGTAATTTTCCCGGTCGCGCGGGAAGATATATTCAAAATCGATATCCAGCCCGAAATAGTTTTTCTCTTCCATAATGCTTATGACATTATTGAGAAGGGTATCCTGAAGCGCCTCGTTGGTCAGAATCGTATTCGCAAGCTCGCTTCCGAAGCCGCCGCCCTCTTGTATATTGGTAATAACCATCATGGGAGCAACGCTCTGCCGCCGGGCCGCCTCAATGAGCGGGCCATCCTGAATGGCAGTCAGGCTTCCGTCCGGGTTGACCTGATAGCTGAAAATGCTAAGGTAGGTTAAGTGCGGAAGGGTGCGTTCCAGTATGGTATTTTCGATATCTGTTCGCGCATAGCCGTTTACTTCAATCGTTCCTGATTTTTCAGTTGCAAACGGGATGATAAGAATCTGGCCTACGCTGATGGAGGAAGGGTCGGTAATCCCTTCGTTTGCGCCCAAGATACGAAAGACCGTTGTATTATACATCCGCGCGATGGAATACAGCGATTCGCCGGGTAATACGGTGTGGCGCACGCTGTCTACGTCAATTACGATAGCCTGGCCGATGACAAGATGATTGATGTTTTCCAGGCCGTTATCGGCTATTATCTTTTGAACGGTCGTACCATACTTTCTTGATAAAGAATAGATGGTATCTCCCTGCCGGACAGTATGTATTACCAAACCCATCACACCTTTTCATTCATAATTTGTTAGCGGGTACCGTTTTCTAACAGTATATGAAATCCGGGGACGGGGTATGCCTGCCCTTTCGGGGTGGATTTTCAGGGAATCGGTAAGAAATATTGAGCTTGTTTACTTTAACGGAAAAATAGATAATAAACGGTGACGATTTGCAGCGTAATAATCACCGGAATGCCGTACATAAATTTTTTGTGATGCGTTTTGTGGCGAATTGCATACATCGTAAGCAGCATGCCGATTGAGCCGCCGAATACGGCAAGAAAAAGCAGAGCGTCCTCCGGAACGCGCCGGCGGTGCTTTTTCGCGTTATGCTTGTCTACGATTGTCACAACGATTGCTATGAAATTAATAATAATCAGGTAAGAACACCAGTATATATAAGCAGGCATGTCTTTTCCTCCCTTTCATCGCAGGCTTGCGCCGCAGTTTGGGCAGTAATTGCAGTTTTGGTCAACGGGGCTGTTACAGTTCGGACAGGTTCTTCGGTAAGCGCCCTGGATGATATACATTTTCCTTGGATCAATTTCAGCCGTATAATCCTTTTCCATGCGCTTTCCCTCATCGGCCGAAAGCTCGTAAACCGCGCCGCAGTTTGGGCAGGAGGCAAAATACCGCTTGCCGAAACGGAACAGGGGAAGGAAGAAAAAGGTAAACTGTTGAAAGGTGCAGGTGACCGGAGCCATTGCCCCGTTTGCGGAACAGCAGGGAAAGAATCCGCATTTTCTGACGCCCAGATCGTGTGCGCCGCTGGTGATTCCGACGATAAAGAACATGGATATGCCCCCCTTACGAAATGTATTAAATGGTATCCTACACGATGGAAACGCTTCTGTCAATATCCTATATTCCGCGAAAACAGAAGGCGGAACGGACAGTAAAAATGAAAGGACGGGTTTCTATGGTAATCAAGCTTTTCGACCGTCACAGCATCTTCGTCTGCGTATGCCTGCTTGCGGCGGCGGTCGCTGTTTCCATGGCGTTGAATATGGAAAACAAAAAGGCAGGAGGAATTCCTGCCGTTTCCGCACAGCAGGCTTCTGCCTTTCAGCCGAATGACCCAACCGCGCCGCAGCAAAGCATTCCGGAGCCGGACACAGCGCCCGCGGTTGCGTCCGCGCCGGCTGAACAGGTGAAAGCACCGGCCGATGAAATGCGCGCGGTGTGGGTGCCGTATATGAGTCTGGATATGAGTAAAAGCAGCGATAAAAGCGAGGCGGCCTTTCAAAAAAAATTTGACGCCATTGTGTCCGGAGCGAAAAATTGCGGCATGAACACGCTGATTGTGCAGGTGCGTCCGTTTGGCGACGCTTTGTACAAGTCCGCGTATTTTCCATGGAGCCATGTGATCGGCGGCACACAGGGTGTGAATCCGGGCTACGACCCGCTCGCGTTGATGGTCGCGTCAGCACATAAGGCGGGGCTGAAGCTTCACGCGTGGATCAATCCCTTGCGTATTCAGACGTCGGCGACGCCGTCCATTCTGGCGCAGGAAAACAACTATAATCTATGGAAGAAGGATCCCGCAAAGGCCGGATGGACAGTAGACTGTGCAAACGGAAAATATTATAATCCCGCCTACGCACAGGTCCGCAAGCTCATTGCGGACGGCGCCCAAGAGGTCGCGAAAAATTATGACGTAGACGGGATCCAGTTCGACGATTCTTTTTATCCCCCGCAGGACGCTTCCTTCGACAAAAGTGCATACGACAGCTATTGGGCGGCCGCTTCCAAAAGGGGCACGCCGGTCAGCCTTCTGGAATGGCGGCAGGGAAA
>JAAYWU010000134.1 GCA_012516295.1 Clostridiales bacterium
ACACCATTCATTCCCTTATGAAAAACGGCGGGGTAACCTATGCCGACCCCGGAATCATAACGGCGGATCAGGCAGAAGAGGTGCAGGAAACCAACCGCACGAAGTTTATTTCCGGAAGCAACCTGTGCATTCGTCTGGCCGGGCAAAAACAGATTTATCCGTTTTACAACCCGCCGGGCGCGCGGGGGGAAGATACCTTTTTAAGCACATGTCTGACAGGCAGCAAGGTTCTTCGCGTTCCCTGCTACACCTTCCACGACGGTTTTTCAACCTATAAGCATTTGATGGACGGTGTGCTGCCGATCAAGTTAAAACCGATTCTTCCGGATTCCGGGAAAGTGATCGACCGGTTTTACAACTGCTGTGTCGGCTGGGTTCGCTACAAGCCCCTTCTGCTGTATATTACACAGAGGGAGGATTACGGGCGGCGGATTACAGAGATGCGCTCCGCTCTTGACGAAACGCTCCCGAAGGTGAGCAGATATTTCGGAAAGGACGACTTTATGAAAATCCGCAAGGAGCTGGACCGGTATGACGCGAACGTCCGGAAGCATTACGATCAGTTCCAGAAAACGAAAGAGGTCTGGGCAAGAGTTCTGGAGAATCTTCATTGCGATGCTTAGATTGGCCCGCAGTCCGAATGACCATATGGCGGAATCCCCGCCGAATTACAAAGCGCTGTCCCATGGCTGGTGGAAGAGATTTCCCCACGCTGTCCGGGGCGGCGCTTTCCTTTTTTATGGAAATCGCTCGGATTTCCGGGAACCTAGGGTGCTTAAGCGTTATTGTCATGAATTTTTTATAAATACCATGGACTTTAAACTGCCGCCGGAGTATAATGGCTGATTATAGACAATTCGTATGCACAAAGGGAGCGATATTGTGAATGTTCTTGTTGTAGGATGCGGAAGGCTGGGAACACGTCTGGCAGGGATTTTGGATGAGCATGGGCATGACGTTGCCGTAGTGGATTCCAATCCGGACGCATTCCGAAACTTAAGTGAAGATTTCAGCGGGATAACGATAACCGGCATGCCGATGGATATGCAGGTGCTGCAGAACGCGGGAGTACAAAATTGCGACGCGGTGGCGGTTGTCACACCGGACGACAATCTGAACATAACCGTGTCTCAGATTGTCCGTGAATTTTTCGGCGTGAAAAATGTGGTCGCGCGGATTTCCGACCCGGCGCGCGAAAATGTCTTTAAGCGGTTCGGATTGAGAACCGTTTGTCCCACAAAGCTGGCGGGCGACGCGATGTTTACCGCGCTGACACAGCCGTTAAGCCCGAAAAATCTTTCGTTTGAAACGGCAACGGTTACCTTCAATTGCCGTGCCGTAGACAAAGCGCATGACGGCGCTGCTGTGGAATCCGTGCCGATGGACGGGGGAGAAACCATCTTCGGCGTACTGCGCACGAGTGGGGAAATGGAACTTTATACAGTTGGAAAGAATATGGTTCTTGCCGAGGGCGATCAGGTTATTTTCGCCAAGGTAGTGGATTGAATTTAGGGTGAGGGGATTATGAAGATTATAATTGTCGGCGGAGGAAAGCTTGGCCATCAAATAGCCGGCAGTATGCTGGATAGAAAATATACCGTTAAACTGATTGAAAAGGACAAGGCGAAATGTATACGCCTTGCGAACGAGCTGGACGCGGAGGTAATCTGCGGCGACGGCACCGAAATCGAAGCGCTGGACGCCGCCGGAACCAGAAACGCGGACTGCTTTATCGCGGTGACGGGCAGCGATCAGGATAATCTGGTGGCTTCCCAGCTTGCGCGAATCGAATTCAAAGCGAAAAAAGTCATTGCAAGGGCAAACGACCCGCGGAATCTGGATGCCCTCCGGACGCTGGGTACGAGCATCGTCGTAAGCAGCACGGAAATTATTACAAACCTGATCGAGCAGGAAGTTGACGTGTCGGGGATGCATCTGCTTGCGACGCTGAATAAGGGGAAAGCTAGCATTTGCTCCATCACGCTTTCGGACACCACCGCGCTCGACGGTACGGCGCTGAAGGATATCACGCTGCCCGAGGGGTCGCTGATTGTTTCCATTGTGCGCGGGGACGACACGATGATTCCAAACGGCTTGACGAAAATCCACGCCGGGGACGAAATCGTCGCCGTCTGCATGGGCGACAGCCAGAGGGAGCTCATGAAGATTCTGGGAGCCACGGCTTAAGAAGCAAATATAGAAAAAATCCCACCGTGAAAACGGTGGGATTTTTTTTATGCTTCATTGTAAGGATTAACCGACGATCACTTTGCCTTCCGGAAGGATGGAGCCGTTCGCATGGTGCCCCTTCTGCAGCGTCAGCGCAAGCCCGAGCGAAACGGGCCCGACGCGCCCTACGAACATCGTAAACGTAACGGCAAGCTTGGAAACCCAGCTCAGCGTTTGCGTAACGCCCGCGGTCAGCCCGACCGTACCGAATCCGGAGGCCGCCTCGAACAGGGCGTCAATGCCGCTGACATCCCGATCGGCGGACAGAATGATTCCGGTGTTAATCAGAACGAGCAGCGCCGCGCTGAAAACAATCGCAAGGGAGCGGTAGACCGTAAGCTTGTCCAGCCTTCTCTTTAAAATCGTCGCGTCCTCGTTCCCCTTCATCACGCTGACGACGGTTGCCAGAAGCACCACAAAGGTGGTGGTTTTAATGCCGCCGCCGGTTCCGGCGGGGGAAGCGCCGATGAACATCAGGATTACGGTGAGCATTTTTGTAAAATCATGCTCTTGGGCGATGTCAACGGTGCAGAAGCCGGCTGTGCGCGGGCTGACCGACTGGAACAGCGAAGCGTTCAGCTTTGTGCCGAAATCCATGCCTTTCAGGGTGTTGTCATTTTCACACAGGAAAAACAGCACCGTGCCCAGAACAATCAGAATGGCGCTCATGCCTAAAGCGATAGCGGAGTGGAAGTTCAGGTGTTCCGGCTTTTTTTTATGTATCCGTTTTAATATACGGGAGTAGTAAATGTCGGCTACGACGATGAACCCGATTCCGCCGATTATGATCAGCGCTTCCACCGTCAGGCAGATCAGCGGGTCGCCCACATAGGGAATCAGGTTGCCGTCCTTCATGACGAATCCGAGGATATCGAAGCCCGCGTTGCAGTAGGCGGAAACAGAGGTAAATACGGCGATCCATATTCCCTTGGGACCGAACTGCGGTACAAAGCGCAACATCATCAAGAGTGTGCCGGCCGATTCGCAAAGGAAGGTGAAAATCAGGATGATTTTCACCAGATGAGTAATATTGATCGTGTCCCCGCTTGTATTCTCCGTCGCAAGCTGCAGGTCGCGCAGGCCGAGCTTCCGGTGCAGCAAAAGCGAAAACCCGGTGGTCAGCGTAATAACCCCCAGGCCCCCAATCTGGATCAACAGAAGGATAATTACCTGACCCAGCAGGTTCCAGTGGGTCCAGGTGTCGAAGGCGATCAGCCCCGTGACGCAGGTTGCGGAGGTTGCCGTAAACAGCGCGTCCACAAACGACGTGGGCAGTCCGCTTCTTGATACGGCGGGCAGGGTAAGCAAAAACGCGCCCGCCAGAATTACGACGGCGAAGCTGACGACAATCAGCCTAACCGGCGGAACATTTTTCAACCGCCTTTTTACCCGGAACGCTTCCTCTCCCATAAAAGAAACACCTCAAGCCAAAAATATTTTTCTTTTTTCCCCAATCTTTTGCAGGGCAGCCACCAAAGGCAGCCCCAGGAAAAAGCATATTACCAGTTCTCCCGCGCCAACGGTAAGCGCGGCGCTCCAAAAGCCTGCCCACGATAAGCCCTCGGGCGAAAACACCGCGATTTCCAGCCCGATGACCACCGCGTTAAACAGGACGGGGGGCAGCGGCGCGAGGAAGGGGATGTTTTTCACGCGGACATTCCGCAATTGGCGGGTTACAATTGCCGCCAAAAGGGTGGCCATTGTGCCAAATATCATGTCGGCCGCGCCGTACCCGCTCCAGATGTTTGAAAGCAGGCATCCGACCGCAAGCCCTGGAATAGCCGCCGGGGTAAATACCGGCAAAAGGGTAAGTGCTTCCGAAAAACGGAATTGGACAGGGCCGTAAGCAAGGTTCGCCATCGCTGCCAGCAAAGTCAGCACCGTATAAATCGCGGCGATCATTGCGCCCTGCACCAAATACAGCAAGTGCTGGGAATTCTTTTTCATGTTTTCTATGCCTCCGTAGTTTTGTTTAAGGTCAGGATGTTGCGACTGACCGTGCCGTTACCGACAATACATTACAATACTACAAATATAATAAAAAAGCAACCGGAATCGGTATCCGTTTCGATGGAATACCCGGCATTCCGGTTGTATTTCTATTCTTTTGCGCCATTTTTTCCGGTTTGCGCCGGTTCCGGCAGCTTTTCAATCAAAATCTTGGCAATTCGGCGTTCCTCAACCTCTTGAACCGTGAACATCAGGTTGTCAATCTGTACACAGGGGTGTTCGCCCGGCTTGGGGATTCGGCCAAGCATTTCCACCACAAGACCCGCGATGGTGTCGTAGTCGCCCTCGGGCAGTTCGACGCCGACCAGGTCGGAAATCTCATAAATGGAAGTGCCGCCGTCCACGGTGAATTTATTTTCATCCACTTTATGTATTTCCTCTTCCTCGTGGTCATATTCGTCCTGGATGTTGCCGACAATTGATTCCAGCATATCCTCCATGGTGACAATCCCCTCGGTGCCGCCGTATTCGTCGACGATAATCGCAATCTGCGTCCTGTTCTCGGTCATCTCTGCGAAAAGCTGGCTGCAGTGCTTGCTTTCCGGAACAAAATAGGCCGGGCGCATCAGGTCGGTGATTTTGATATCCGGCTCCAACGGGCTGCCGACAAACTGGAGCAGGTCCTTCACATAGATGACGCCGAGCACTTCATCCAGATCCTCATGGTAGACCGGGATACGGGAATGTCCCTTTTCCATAGACAGCTTTACCACATCCTGGATTGTGGCGGTGTCCTCGACCGCATCCACCTCGGTGCGGTGCGTCATGACCTCGCTCGCCGTTATATCGCTGAAATCGAAAATATTGGAAATCATGTCCTTGGCGGTTTCGCCGATAACGCCCCGTTCCTCGCCGGCGTCCACCATCATCAGGATTTCTTCCTCGGTGACGGTCTGCTCGGAAGCATTCGGGTCAACGCCAAGCAGCTTTAAAACCACGTTGGTTGAAAAGGATAAGAAGGCGATAAACGGTTTAAATACCGTGGAGGTGCCTTGCAGGATTCCGACGAAACGGAAGGAAAGCTGTTCCGCGCGCTGCATGGCGATTTTTTTCGGGACCAGTTCGCCCAATACCAGCGAGAAATACGAGAGGAGCAAGGTGATAAGTACTGTGGATACTCCGTAAATAACGCTTTGGGAAGCGGGCAGGAACGCAAGGGCGTCCGCAAGGTTCCCGGCAAAGCTTTGGGAAGCGGAAGCGGAGCTTAAGAAGCCGCTCAGCGTAACGCCGACCTGAATCGTGGCGAGAAAGCGGCTGGAGTTTTCCGTCAGCTTCATAATCTGGTCGGCTTTTTTGTTTCCGTCCTCCGCCATTTTCCGGATCTTATTATCATTTAAAGTAATGACGGCGATTTCACTCGCGGAAAAAAACGCGTTGGTTAAAATCAGCAAAAGCAAAACCAGGAGGGAAACAAACGGGCTTGGCTGCTGCTCCACCGCAGCAGGAAGTACGCTTAAAAAATGAAAAAAAGAGCCGTCAGGTTCGGGAGACATTCAGTTTTCCCCTTTCGGAAATGAAATTATTTAACATTTATTCTATCGTATTTTCAGTAGAAATGTCAATCTGCCGGAGAAGGGCTTGCGCCCTGTGCGCGCGAGCATGCAAAAGCCGCAGGGACGTGGCCGCAGAAAGCAGCTTTACAGGGGTTCCAGCGCCCCCAAAACGGCGAATTTCCGCCAACTTATTTAATAGGATGTAAAAACTACCGGGTTTTAAGGAAATATTCTTTACATATCCTAAGAAAGATGATAAAATTTAGACAAGGTACGCGTAATTGGCCTGTACCGTGGTAAATAGATTATCCTTAAAGGAGGAAAATAAAAAGAAATGGATTCAAGAAAGATGAAAACCATGGATGGCAACAACGCCGCCGCGCACGTTTCGTACGCGTTTACGGATGTTGCAGCCATCTACCCGATCACCCCGTCTTCTGTTATGGCTGACGAAACAGATAAGTATGCGGCGGCCGGCAGAAAAAATCTTTTCGGTAGAGAAGTTAAGGTTACCGAAATGCAGTCCGAAGCCGGTGCGGCCGGCGCTGTGCACGGTTCACTTGCGGCCGGTGCGCTGACAACAACCTATACCGCATCCCAGGGTCTTCTTCTGATGATCCCCAACATGTATAAGATGGCGGGCGAATTCCTGCCGAGCGTTATCCACTGCTCTGCACGTTCCCTGTCAACCCATGCTCTTTGCATTTTTGGCGACCATTCCGACGTTTATGCATGCCGCCAGACCGGTTATGCGATGCTTTGCTCCAACAGCCCGCAGGAAGTAATGGATCTGGGTGCAGTTGCCCACCTTTCTGCAATTAAGGGCCGTGTGCCTTTCCTGCATTTCTTTGACGGTTTCCGCACCTCCCACGAGATTCAGAAAATCCACATGTGGGATTACGCCGACTTGGGCGAACTCCTTGACTGGGACGCTGTTGAAGACTTCCGCCGCAACGCGATGAACCCGGAGCACCCGGTAATCCGCGGTACGGCCCAGAACGACGATATGTTCTTCCAGGCAAGCGAGGCAGGAAACGAGCGGTACAATAAGCTGCCGGAAGTCGTTGTAGAGTATATGAACAAGATCAACGAAAAGATCGGCAGCGATTACAAGCCGTTCAACTACTACGGCGCTCCGGACGCAGAGAGGGTTATCATCGCCATGGGTTCCGTCTGTGAAACAGGGGAAGAGGTTGTTGATTACCTGAACGCGGCGGGCGACAAGGTCGGCCTTGTGAAAGTAAGACTGTACAGGCCTTTTGTTGCAAAATATCTGCTCGATGTTTTACCGAAGACAGTTAAGAAGATTTCCGTACTCGACAGAACCAGAGAGCCCGGTTCCATCGGCGAGCCTCTGTATCTGGATGTTCTCGCAGCCCTTAGCGGCACCGAATTCGGCTGTGTTCCGGTTTACACCGGCCGTTACGGCCTTGGCTCCAAGGATACAACCCCGGGCCAGCTTGTTGCCGTTTACCGCAACATGGAAAGCGACACGCCGAAGAAGCGCTTCACAATCGGCATTGTCGATGACGTTACGCATCTGTCCCTCGAAGTTAAGGAAAATCCGGATACCACTCCGAAGGGCACACATTCCTGCAAATTCTGGGGCCTTGGCGCCGACGGCACCGTTGGTGCAAACAAGAACTCCATTAAGATTATTGGCGACCATACTGATATGTATGCACAGGGTTACTTCGCCTATGATTCCAAGAAATCCGGCGGCTTGACCGTTTCCCACCTGCGCTTTGGTGACAAGCCGATCAAATCCACATACTATATCAGCCAGGCGGACTTCGTTGCCTGCCATAAGCCTTCCTACGTATATGAGTACGATATGGTTCAGGATCTGAAGAAGGGCGGCAGCTTCCTTCTGAACTGCCAGTGGGACCTTGAAGAGCTGGACAAGAGACTGCCGGCGAAAATGAAGAGATATATCGCGGAAAACGATATCAACTTCTACACCATCGACGGTATCAAGCTTGGTAAGGAAATCGGCCTGGGCGGCCGCATCAATACCATCCTCCAGTCCGCTTTCTTTAAGATTGCAAACATTATTCCTTCCGACAAGGCTATTCAGTACATGAAGGATGCGGCTCTGCATTCTTATGCGAAGAAGGGCCAGAAGGTTGTCGAGATGAACTACGCTGCAATTGAGCGCGGTGCAACCGACTTTGTTAAGGTACAGGTTCCGGAATCCTGGAAGAACTGCACCGACGACACAGAGGAAAAGAAGGTTACCGAAGGCAGGAAGGAAACAGTTGAGTATGTAAACAACATCATGAATCCTGCGAATAAATACAAGGGCAACCAGCTTCCTGTTTCCGCGTTCCTCAAAATGGCTGACGGTACGGTTCCGTCCGGCTCGGATGCTTACGAGAAGCGCGGCATCGCAATCGACGTTCCGGAATGGATTCCGGAAAACTGCATCCAGTGTAACTTCTGCTCTTATGTTTGCCCGCATTCCGTTATCCGCCCTGTCGCAATGACACAGGCCGAAGCCGACGCGGCACCGAAGAGCCAGAAGTACAAGGACATGACCGGTATCCCCGGCATGAAGTTTGCCATGACGGTTTCCACCTTCGACTGCACGGGCTGTGGCTCCTGCGCAACCGTCTGCCCGGGAACAAAGGGCAACAAGGCGCTCGTTATGAAGCCGATCGATTCCCAGACTGCAAGCCAGGAGGGCTTCAACTACGGCCTTACCCTCAGCGAGAAACCGGAAGTTGCGCAGAAGTTCAAGGAGACTACTGTAAAGGGCAGCCAGTTCAAACAGCCGCTGCTTGAGTTCTCCGGCGCGTGCGCAGGCTGCGGTGAAACTCCTTACGCAAAGCTGATCACACAGCTCTTCGGCGACAGAATGTATATTGCCAACGCAACGGGCTGCTCCTCCATCTGGGGCGCTTCCGCACCGGCAACTCCTTATACCGTTAACAAGAAGGGATTCGGTCCCGCGTGGAACAACTCCCTGTTTGAAGACAACGCAGAGTTCGGCTACGGCATGGCGCTCGCTCAGAACGCAATCCGCGGCAGACTTGCGGAATATATTGAGAAGATCGAAGCTTCCGACAGCGCTTCCGCTTCCCTGAAAGAAGCTTGCAGGAACTACCTTGCAACCGCACAGGACAGCGGCGCAAACCGTCCGGCTACCGACGCGCTGATTGCACAGCTTGAAGAAGCGGCAAAGGGCAGCGACGAAGTTGCCGAGCTTGCGAAGAAGACCTTGAAGGACAAGGATTTCCTCGCCAAGAAGTCCATGTGGATCTTCGGCGGCGACGGCTGGGCTTATGATATCGGCTTCGGCGGTCTTGACCATGTTCTTGCTTCCGGCGAGAATGTCAATATCTTCGTCTTCGATACCGAAGTGTACTCCAACACAGGCGGACAGGCTTCCAAGTCCACCCCGATCGGTTCCGTTGCACAGTTTGCCGCAACCGGTAAGGGAACAAAGAAGAAGGACCTTCCGGCCATCGCAATGAGCTACGGCTACGTATATGTCGCTCATGTTGCTATGGGTGCCGACATGAACCAGTGCATCAAGGCGATTACGGAAGCGGAAAGCTACAACGGCCCGTCCCTCATTATCGGATATGCTCCGTGCATCAACCACGGTATTAAGGGCGGCATGAGCATTGCTCAGCTTGAGGAGAAGAAGGCGGTTGAGGCCGGTTACTGGACCAACTTCCGTTACGATCCTCGTCTTGCGGAGCAGGGCAAGAATCCGTTCCAGCTCGACAGCAAGGCTCCGACAGCCAGCTATCGTGACTTCATCATGGGTGAAGTCCGTTACAACTCACTTACCCGCGCATTCCCGGAGCGCGCAGAAGCTCTGTTCGAGAAGGCCGAAAAGATTGCGGCCGAAAATTACGAGCATCTCGTAAAGCTCTCCAAGATGGAATAATCTATTTACCGTTGAAAGGGCCCCGCACAAGTGCACTGTGCGGGGCTCTTTTTGTATAACGAAAACTCCCGGCTATGCCGGGAGTTCAAAAAAGCTTTCGCGGTGACCGAAAATGTAAGCTAAATCTTTTCCACAATCCTCCCGTTTCGGTTTTGAAAGCAAAATAAGCATCTTCCGCGAAACGATAAGAGCTTTGGCAGGGAGGGGGCAGGGGGAGAGCAAGAATTGTTGCAAGTGTAAGAAACCCCCAAGCGCCTTGAGGCGCTGCCAGTAAAACAGGGCTTTGCCCGCATAGGAAGAACCCCCGGCTCTGCCGGGGGGAACGATTTGCATATTTCAAATAATACGGCGGAAGGCTGAATCAGTTTAAAACTCGATCCCCTTTCGCGCGGGAATTCCGCGGTCGTAGGGATGCTTTATTTTCCGGATTTCCGAAACATAGTCGGCAAGCTCCAAGACCTCCGGTTCCGGGTCGCGCCCCGTAAGAACAAGCTCCAGCTTTTGGGGCTTGTTTTTTATAAGGGCGAGCAGCAAGCGGCTGTCAAGCAGGCCGGAGTTGACGGCACCGAAAACCTCGTCGAGGATGAGAACGTCATATTCCTCCGCGTGAACGGCGGCAGCCGCGCGGCGGAACTGTTCCGCGCACAGAGCGGCGGTTTCCTCCAATTCCTGTCTGGTCATTTGAAAGGTGAATTTGATATGGGGCGGGGAGGGAAGGATATGGAAATCCTTCAGCTCCCGGAGCACGTTCAGCTCGCCGGAGGTGTTTCCCTTTAAAAACTGGACCATCAAAACCCGCTTCCCGCTGCCGCAGGCGCGGATTCCAAGTCCGACCGCCGCGGTGGTTTTGCCCTTGCCGTCGCCGCAGTATATATGGACAAGTCCGTTCATGTGATTCCCCCTTTGCATTACTTTTATCGGCAATGTTCATATTTTGGACAAACAGACTTTACATATTTTTTGAAAAATGCTCATAAAAATATAAACTAATTATCACATCGTTTTCACATTAAAAAGGCATAATAACAATCACAGAAGCAATTTCGAACAATCTGAGAGGAGCTGGTACAATGTATCATCCGTTTGAAGATAAAGACCGTACAAATCAGAATACAGGGAATACGGGTTACACCAATTCGGGCCAAACCCAGTGGCAGGGCGATTATTACCACTACAGCAAACCGAAGGAGCCGGTATCCTACAGTTGGCAGGCGTCCGCGCCGAAACCGCCTTTTTATCAGGAACAGAAAACGAAAAAATTCGGCGGGAAGAAAACCTTTTTAAAAGTTGTGGCGGGAGTCCTTTGTTGTATGATGATTTCGGCCGGTTCCATTGCCGGCTTTACGGCGCTGGTCAATAACGGCTATATCAAGCTTGGAACATCCGGGCCTTCCTCAGGCGCGCCGGCGTTTACCGTAAATAGAGTCGTGAACAGCGCGACCAATACGACGACAGCCGGAGAGCTGACCAAACAGCAGATTGCGCAAAAGGTCATTCCCTCCGTTGTCTGTATACAGAATTACCAGATCAGCCAGATCACCCGCTATACAATTGGCGGAATAACCGGGGGAAACGGCGCGAAAAGCAGCGAGGATGATAACGCGCTGAGCCCCGCCGGCGAAGGCTCCGGAATTATTACGACGAGCGACGGTTATATTATAACAAACTCTCACGTTGTGGACGGCGCTTCCTCCCTGAAAGTGATTTTATCGAACGGCACGAAATACGAGGCTAAGCTGATCGGCAGCGACAAAGTAACCGACCTTGCCGTAATCAAAATAGACGCCACGGGCCTTACGCCGGCGGAATTCGGTTCTTCGGATGACCTGAAGGTTGCGGATACCGTTATGGCAATCGGCAACCCGGGCGGCATGGAGTTCAACTCCAGCGTAACCGTAGGCTATGTTTCCGCGCTGAACCGTGAAATTACCAACTCGGAAACCGGCTATACTATGAAATGCATCCAAACCGACGCGGCAATCAATCCGGGCAACTCCGGCGGCGCGCTGGTCAATATGTACGGGCAGGTCGTCGGCATCAACTCCTCCAAAATCGTGGCAAACGGCTACGAGGGGCTTGGCTTTGCGATTCCGGTCAACGAGGCACAGCCCATTATCAGCGACCTGAAGCAGTACGGATACGTGAAGTACCGCGCGGTTCTGGGGATTTCCGGCAAGTTTATCGATTCCATGACTTCACGGTTTTATAACCTGCCCGTGGGCATGTACGTCAGCTCGGTGAGCAGTCAGAACGTTACGGCCGCAGGGATTAAAAAGGGCGATGTAATCACAAAGATTGACGGTAAGGATGTAAACAACCAGAATGTGATAACCAGCGTCATCAGCGCAAAGAAGCCCGGGGATACGGTTACGTTGAACGTAACAAATTCCCTGACAGGGGAAAGCTTTACCGCCAAAGTGAAGCTGTCCCAGGTGACCGGAAAGTAAAGTACAAGAAACTTTTCATAAATTCTCCCTTCTTTTGCAAAAACAGCGGAACCGAAAGGTTCCGCTGTTTTATTTGCTTACCCGATCACGCAAGCCCTCCTCGCCGTAAACGGTGCCCTTTGCCCGGGGCTTCAGGATTGTTTCCAGCCGGGCGGCCATGCGTTCCCGTGAAAGCGCGTCAATCAGCATTTTGTCAATGGTGTTCCCGCTTCCGCCGATCAGCCCGAACAACATCTTGGCGGAGGCTTCCACGCCGGGATGCTCAAAAAAGCGGATCAGCAGCTTCTCGCCGTAAAAAATGAATTTCATCATCCGCAGGCAGGGTGTTTCGATGAAGGACAGGTACAGCTTTAAAACCGTACGGCCGTCCTCGTCGGTGTTGAGGCGCGCGGTTGCGCCCACGGTGTAAACGTCGCCGTTGCAGGTAATGTCGCACCGGCGCGGCACGCCGTCCAGCCCGGCTGTAATTACGTTTTCATCCCTGCCGTCGTAGAGCGTAATCCGGCACAGGTTCGGCTCAAACGCGAAATGCACCCGGATGATTCCGCCGGAAAAATTGTTGGTGACGCATTGTAAAATCAGGGGCATCAGCGTCCCATAACTGTTTCCCAGCCGGTATTCCCGGTTGTTGATTCCCGCCGCGAGCAGGGGAATGGATTCTGTATTCCGGGGGAGAAAGCGAAGGAAAAACGCGGCGAACCGGTTCGTTTTCTGTGGCTTGGGCGCGGTTTCCCGGACAGCGTACAGGTTTTCCAGCCTGTTTTTCAGCGAACGCAGCGCCTTCGTATTCTTCGGCAGGGGGTGGCCGTAGATTTCCTGTGCGTCATCCCCGAAGTATTTCTTTATGATTTCACAGGAATCGTCAGCAAACAGATTCTGGCTTCCGCCCGTCATGGCAATCACCATATCGTGCTGCGGCAGGACAGTCACATATTGCCCGAAAACGCCGTTGAACTGATACGCGTCCCTTACGCCGAATTTCCAAATCTGGTATCCGTAGCCGACGGGCGGCTTCCCCTCCCTTGGCGGCGTCTGCACTTTTGTGGATTCCTCCACCCATTCTTCGGGCACAAGCCGCTTCCACTCGCCGCCCACATTCCAGAGCCCGCGCTGCAAATAAAGCTGGCCGAGCTTCGCCATGTCCGCAATGTGCAGGTACAGCCCCCAGCCGCCCTTTTCAATGCCCAGCGGGCAGGTTTCCCAGTACACGTTTTCAATCCCCAGCGGTGCAAACAGGCGGGGAGTCAGGTATTCCACTATTCCCATCCCCGTTTTTTTCCGTACGATGGCGCTGAGCAGATACGAATTCATACTGTTGTACTGGAACCGGGTGCCCGGCTCGAAAACACAGTCGGACAGCAGGAAGGCCTTTACCCAGTCTTTTTCCACAAAGGAACCCACTTCGTTGAATTTGATGCCGCTGGTCATATTTAAAAGGTGCCGGATGGTAATCGCGTTGATGCGCGGGCTGCGCAGCAGAATTCCTTTTTCGGGGAAAAGGTCGATTACCTTTTCGTCAAGGGAAAGAAGCCCCTCGCCCTGCGCGATGCCCACCGCCATGCCGGTGACGCTTTTTGAAAGGGAAAACATCATATGCGGATAGCTTGCGGTATAGGGCTTAAAGCTCCCCTGCGCAATGACCTTGCCGTGCCGCATCAGCAGCACGCTGTGAACCCGGATGCGGTCGCAGGAGGCAAGCTCCGTGAAAAAGCGCTCAATGTATCCGCTGGGAATCCCCTCGTCCTCCGGGGTGGAGGAAAGCAGGCCCTGATTCCCTGTTCTCGGCTCGTTCTTTTTCTTGCAGGGGAGAAAGGGATAGGGCGTGATACGCTGCATATCGCCGCGCACGAACTTCGCGACAAGGTCGGCGGTTTTCATTTGGGACAGTATATCCATCATTGGTAGAAGCCCTCCAAGGTTAAGCCTGATTCATCGAATTCTCCAGCCGGACGGTGAATGGCTCGCGGTCTTCCTTCGGTGCGGGAGCGGTCAGGCCGAACTTCAGGCTAAGCCGTTCGAACGAGCCGGGCAGCATTTGAAGGATTTCCTCGGGAAGATCGGGCAGTACGGCAATGGCCTGATCGATGCTTTCGATCAGGTATCCGGTTTTATCAATTCCGTGAAGGCGCAAAACGCCCTTCGGCTCCCCTTTTTTGTCAAGCGGGATGCGAAGCGTATGGAAAAGAAGCGGCGCGCAGTCGGGCCGGTAGCCGGGTGTGCTGCTTACGGTAAGAACAAACGGAACCGTATGCAGAAGCTTCGACATGCAGGAATTCAAATCTTCTTTCCGAATACATATTTTTGTTTCCGCTATGGTTATGCCGAAAGGGGAAAGCGTTTTTTGGATTTGCTCTTTACAGTGCATGGTTTTGTGTGCCTGATAATACAGGATACCGGCGTTCATGTTCCATCCCCCCAGGTAATCAGCTTTTTTCGGACAGCCTGTTCGTAGGTGTCCGGCCAAACCGGCTTTTTGCCGCCGTTCTTTGTGTACCAGCAGTCCGGATAGACTACATTTTTATTGTAGGATGCCTTTGAAACGTCCACCGATTCGCTTTCTCCGGCGCGAACCTTCCGCGCGACCACAACCTCGCGGAAGTCGTTGAATTCATAGGAACATGTGGACAGCAAAAGGATGCTGTCGTCTTTGTTCACGTCGACATCCGTATTGTAAATGGAACGAATCCGCATTTGGTAAACGAAGTTTAAAAAATCGCTGTCGCTTTTAAAGTTGGTTTTCAGGTAATTGAACGGAACCCCCTGCTCCGGCAGGGTGTTTGCAAGGAAAACCCCGATGACCTTCCATTGCGCCTTGGCTTCGGCGGTGTCAAAGGTAAACACCGGCGTGCTTTTGTAAAAATCAAGGGACTTGTATTTTTCAAGCTGCGTAAACATGCGCCCCGAATGGAGGGAATGCCCGTACAGCAGAATGCTGCGCGATTTTCCCTTTTCCACGGAACAGCGGGCGTCAACATAAATACTGCCATAGGAAGCAGATTGGTTCCGGTAATCATGCGTCAAATAATAGTCCGGGTCTTTTTTGTCCGCCTGTAAAACCGGAAGGTCGATATTCGTATTCGGAACGTTAATCCAGCCCACAATGGCGGGATTGACCTTCCTCAGCTCTTCAAATGTCAGTTTATGTACCTGTTCGCTGTTTTGGACCGGGGGACCGGAGGGGGAAGGCTGCGGGTTATAGTATATTTTTTGGATTTCCTGCTGTTCCCTGTCCATCATCGCCGGCTGTATAAAAAGCTTCCAGGCGAGGAAAAGGATGCAAACCACAAATACGCCGCCGGCGAGGATACAAACAATTTTGTTCAGGAGAAGTTTTTTCCCGCCGTCCTTCCGTTTCGCGCGGTTTTCATCGTTCTGCGGGTTCATGTGCTTTGCCCCTTTCCGATTTCTATTATTTTTTCAGCGTATAGGCGGCTTGCTCCAGCCCGCCCAGCCCGTTCAGGCGGCGGCGCACCATGTCGAGCGCGTTGGAAGCGGCAAGCGTGCGGATATAGCCGCGGCCCTTCGCTGTGCCGGTGCCCGGCATCTTGCGCACCCAGGTGTGTTCCTTGTCGCTCAGCGCGACGTAGACCAGCCCCACGGGCTTTTCCGCCGTGCCGCCGCCCGGCCCGGCAATGCCGGTGATGGCCACGCCGAAGTCGCTGCCGGATTTTTTCCGTACGCCCTCCGCCATGGCGCGGGCGGTTTGCTCGCTGACCGCGCCGTACTGCTTCAACGTTTCCTCCGGAACGTCCAGAAGCAGAGTCTTAATCTCATTCGCGTAAGTGACCACGCCCATGTGAAATACTTCGCTGGCGCCGGGATTGTCGGTGATTCGCTTGGACAAAAGCCCGCCGGTGCAGGATTCCGCCGTTGCAAGCGTCAGGTGCTGTTTTCTCAGTTCCTGAACAACGGCTTCTTCCAGGCTTTCCACGTCAATGCCGTAGATATAATCGCCAAGGCGCTTTTTCAGCTCCTCCACGACCGGCTCGCACAGCGCGGCGGCGCGGGCTTCATCTTCCGCCCGGGCGGTAACGCGCACGAACATTTCCCCGTCCTTGGCATAGGTTGCCGCGGTGGGGTTGGCGCCTTCGGTCAGGTCGGGAATCAGTTCGGCGACATAGCCTTCGCCCAGCCCGAAAACGCGCACGATTTTCGAGACAATGACGGCGTTTGAGTCCTTCATAAGGTATGGAAT
>JAAYWU010000012.1 GCA_012516295.1 Clostridiales bacterium
AATTTCAGAAGCGTGAAAGATACCCGCTTCAAAACGGTTCGTATGTCCGTTAATTTTTTATTGCCGATACAAAAACAAACAGCGGCTTCCTATGCGATTCTGCCGTTTCTGCTCAGCCGGGCCAGCAGGGAGTACCCTGATTTTACAAAACTCGGCCAGCGTTTGGCGGAATTGTATGGCGCCGAATTGAACGCGGATGTCCAGAAGCTCGGCGACGCGCAGCTTCTTTCCGTTTCCGCTGTCGGCATTGCAAATCGTTATGCACTGCAAGGCGAAAATATTGCGGGGGAACTTTCCAAGCTGCTTTGCAGTATTATTTTTGACCCTCCGTTTGAAGACGGCCTTTTTCCGAAGGAAGGCTTCGAACAGGAAAAACGGCAGACGATCGAGCTGATTGATTCTGAATTTAATGATAAGCGTATTTATGCAAGGCAGCGCTGCGAGGAAATTATGTGCAGCAACGAGCCGTACGGAATCAAGCGCTACGGCAGCAGAGAGGCTATTCAGAATCTGAAGCGCGAAGAGCTTACCGAAGCGTGGCGCTATTTGATTCATAACGCCAAAGCGGAGATTATGGTCTTAGGGGATTGCGATCCGGCTCCGGTGTACGAGGGCTTTTGTGAAGCGTTCCAAAAGCTGGGTAAAAAATCCACGGTGGATTGCCCGACGAAAATCATAAAACAGGCGGAGCAGGTCAAAGACGTTACCGATAAAATGGATGTTGCACAG
Source organism: Clostridiales bacterium (assembly GCA_012516295.1). Taxonomy (GTDB): domain Bacteria; phylum Bacillota; class Clostridia; order Oscillospirales; family Acutalibacteraceae; genus Caproiciproducens. Next base: position 730 of record JAAYWU010000012.1, read on the forward strand.
TCCAAGCTGGTTATGGGCTTCCGGACCCAGACGGCGATTCCCGATGAAAAAGTGGAAGCAACGACCCTGATGACCTCTTTATACGGCGGAACGCCGAACTCAAAGCTGTTTTTGAATGTCCGTGAAAGGCTGAGCCTTTGCTATTATTGCAGCGCGCTGTACAATGCAATGAAAGGCATTATGCTGGTGCAAAGCGGAGTCGAAACGAAAAACATCGACAAGGCGCGCGAAGAAATTCTGGTTCAGCTTGAAAAAATTAAAAAAGGCGAATTTGACGATAGTGAAGTGGATGCGGCTAAGCTGAGCCTGAGCAACAGCTACCGTACACTGTCCGATTCACTGGGCGGCTTAGAAGCCTGGTACCTTTCTCAAACTTTCTCCAACCAGATCAAACGTCCGGAGGAAGCGGCGGCAATTGTTAATTCCGTCACCCGTCAGGAAATCATTGACGCGGCAAACCGTGTCACACTTGATACGGTTTATCGTTTAGAGGGAAACGGGGAGGAACAAGTATGAATATCATCAAGGAGATTAAAAGCGACCGGGTCGGTGACCGGTATTATGAAATAGAGCATCCATCCGGGCTCAGAATCTTTGTTTATCCGAAAGAGAATAATAATTCCACTTACGCAGTTTTTGGAACCCGGTACGGGTCAATTGATATGTGTTTCAAGTCGAGTGATGATAGTGAGCCGAATAAAGTCCCCGCCGGGATTGCCCACTATTTGGAACACAAGCTTTTTGAAAGTGAAGACGGCGACGCTTTTGCACGCTTTGCAAAGACAGGCGCTTCGGCAAATGCGTATACTTCCTTTGATAAAACCTGCTATCTGTTTTCCTGTACGGAAAATGTATATGAATCTTTGGAAATCCTGTTGGATTTTGTCCAGTCCCCTTATTTTACCGAGCAGACGGTGCAGAAGGAGCAGGGCATTATCGGACAGGAAATTCGTATGTACGACGACGATCCGCAATGGCGCGTAATGTTTAACCTTTTACGTGCAATGTACCATAATCATCCGGTAAAAATCGATATTGCCGGAACGGTTGAAAGCATTGCGCAGATTACGCCGGAACTGCTTTACAAATGCTACAATACTTTTTATAACCTGAACAATATGGTTCTGTGCGTGGCGGGCAACGTGGATGTCAATAAGGTTCTTGAACTTTGCGATAAAACGCTGAAACCTTCCAAGCACCTTACCATTGACCGCATTTTTGAAAACGAGCCCGACGAAGTTGTTCAAAGAAGAATTGAGCAGAAACTGTCGGTCTCCACAACGATCTTCCAGCTTGGCTTTAAAGAAAAGGCTGGTAAAAACCGTGTTTCGGCGGAAGAGATCGCCCAAACGGAAATCCTGCTTGAATTAATGGCGTCTGATTCTTCCCCGCTTTTCCGCAGACTTCTGGATGCGGAGCTGATCAATCAGTCAACTTTTGCGTATGAATATTTTGAAGGGCCGGGCTATGCGTCCGTTATTTTTTCCGGGGAATCGAAAGACCCGGATGCCGTGGCGGACGAAATTAAAAAAGAAGCGGAAAAGCTTCGTACACAGGGAATTGACCCGGCTGCTTTTGAGCGTTCGAAGAAAGCAGTTTACGGGCGCCTTATCTCTTCCTTCAATAGTGTGGATAATATAGCAAATACGATGGCTTCGCTTGCTTTTACCGGCCATGAGCTGTTTCATTATGTTGATTCGGTTTCACAGGCGGATATCACTTCCGTACAGGCGCGCTTGAATACACAGCTGCGGGCGGATTCGTCTGTCCTTTCCATTGTTAAACCGATGGATTAAGCTTAGCGGAATTTTGCCAATACTTCCCACGCGGAGATTGGCAGAAACGCTTAATTTTGCGCGTGGAGAATGGGTGGAGTATATGTATCATGTTCAATTTCCCGGATTAGGCTTCCATTTTACAATTAACCCGATTGCCTTTTCGATCGGGTCTTTTTCGGTTAGATGGTATGGCGTAATTATTGCGGTAGGATTTTTGCTTGCTTTTTCCTATGCAATGGCAAGCTGTAAAAAATTCAATATTGATCAGGATAAGCTAATCGACGCGGTAATCCTCGGGATTATCGGCGGCATTATCGGCGCCAGAGCGTATTATGTCATATTCGACACCAGCGACCAATATTTACAGAACCCGGTCAGCGCGCTTTACATTTGGGAAGGCGGGCTGGCAATTTACGGCGGTATTATCGGCGGTATGCTCTGCGGCGCCCTGATGGCGAAACTCCGCAAAATCAGCATACCCGCTGTTTTGGACATCGCTTCGCTTGGCTTTTTAATCGGACAGGCCATCGGGCGCTGGGGAAACTTTGTCAACCAGGAAGCTTTTGGCGTTGAAACGAAACTTCCGTGGGGGATGGTCAGCGAAAGAACATATGCGGTGACCAATAATCCGGTGCATCCGTGTTTTCTTTATGAATCTCTTTGGTGTATTCTTGGTTTTGTGCTGCTACATATTTTCAGCCGCAAGCTTAGAAAATATGACGGGCAGGTATTTCTCCTGTATTTAATCTGGTATGGCGTCGGCCGCTTCTTTATTGAAGGCCTGAGAACCGACAGCCTGATTACTCCGGTTGTGCCTTTAAGAGTATCGCAGGTTGTTGCAGCCGCGACGGTTCTTGCCGGTGTCGTGCTGCTGATTATTTTCCGCAACCGCACTTCGCTTCTCGGATGCGGTTCTGCAAGGGTAATGGAACTGAACGCCATTGTGGATGAAGTTCCGGCGGAATGCATAGAAAGCGGCGCGGACGAGTCGGCAGAAAAGGATACGGAAGAGGCGGAAACCCCTTCCGATTCGGAGAAACCGGCTGGCGGGAAACCGTCCGCGGAAGAAACGG
>JAAYWU010000135.1 GCA_012516295.1 Clostridiales bacterium
AGGGAAGCATGCGCCGTAACGGAGTTCGCTGTATCGTTTTTATTTAAATTGCAGGCGGTGTTCCTGGCTCCGTTTTTTTTCCTGCTGTTCCTGAAACGGCAGATCCGGCTGCGGACGTTCGGCCTTATCCCGCTGGTTTACGGGCTTGCCATCCTTCCGGCGGCGCTCTGCGGGCGCAATCTTTGGTAGCTGCTTACGGTGTATATCTCTCTGTCCGGAAAGTACAAGATGCTCTCCATGTATCTGCCGAACCTGTACACCTGGTTCCCGGAGGATACGCCGGAGTACATCGGCACCGCGGGGGTGTTTTTTGCCGGCGGGCTGGTGCTGTTGTCCCTGTTCTGCCTTTATAAAAGGCAGTTTGCGCTTACGGATGAAATCCTGCTTACGCTGGCTCTTTTTTACGCTTTGTTCGTGCCGTTTGTCCTGCCGCATATGCATGAGCGGTATTATTATCCGGCGGATATCCTGTCGGTTGCGTACGGCTTTTACTTCCCGGAAAAATTTTATGTCCCCGTGTTAACGGTGTTGAGTTCCACCTATGTGGTGTGCCATAACCTTTTCCAAACGGATTTTCTCAGCGTGCAGTTCCTGTCCCTTGTGATGCTGTTCGTGGTGGTCGCGGTGGCAAGGCACCTGTACCTGCAAATTAAAGCGGAAGGGCCGGGGAGGCTGTATGTGCAAGTTTGAAATTGTACCAATGAAAGAGGAACACCTCGATGTGCTTGTCCAAATCGACGCGCTTTGTTTTTCCGATCCGTGGACGCGCGCCGGGCTTCAGGCGGAGCTTTCGAGCGATACCGCCTGCTATGCCGTCGCCCTTTTTAGGGGAAGGCCCGTCGGCTGTGCCGGAATGCAGTGCGTCTGCGGGGAATGCTATATCGACAAGGTCTGTGTCCATCCGGATTACCGGCGGCAGGGCGCGGCGCAGGCGCTGGTTCGCTCCTTAATGGAGTATGCCATAGGGAACGACGCGGAGTTTATCACTCTGGAAGTGCGGCAGGGGAACGCCCCCGCCATTGCGCTTTACGAAAAGCTCGGCTTCGCTCCGGCGGGAATCCGGAAAAAGTTTTATTCCCATCCGACGGAGGACGCCGTTTTGATGACAAAGTATTTTAAATAGATTGAATGAAATTGAAAAGCAATAAGGGGAAAATAGATTATGCGGATATTAGCATTGGAAAGCTCCTGCGATGAAACCGCCGCCGCGGTGGTAGAGGACGGGAGAAAGGTTTTATCTTCGGTGATTGCCTCGCAGGTCGAGGAACACCGGCTCTACGGCGGCGTTGTGCCGGAAATCGCTTCCCGCCGCCATTGCGAAGCCATTGTCGGCGTTACGCAGAAGGCGCTGGACGACGCGGGGCTTACGCTTGGGGAAATCGACGCGATTGCTGTTACCTACGCGCCCGGATTAATCGGGGCGCTTTTGGTCGGCGTGAATTTTGCAAAGGGCCTTGCTCTTTCCTCCGGCAAGCCGTTGGTTCCGGTGCATCACCTCCGTTCGCATATCGCCGCGAATTACATCACCTCGCCGGAGCTGGAGCCCCCGTTTCTGTGCCTGATCGTTTCCGGGGGGCACAGCCATATTGTACAGGTTAACGATTACACCGACCTGCATGTGCTCGGCCGCACGCGCGACGACGCGGCGGGCGAAGCCTTTGACAAGGCCGCGCGCGCAATGGGAATGCCCTATCCGGGCGGCGTGGAAATGGACAAAAGGGCGCAGGGCGGGAACCCGGACGCTTTTAAACTGCCGCACCCAACGGTGGACGGCGCGCCGTACGATTTCAGCTTTTCCGGGCTGAAAACCGCCGTCATCAATTTAATCCACAACGCGGAGCAGAAGGGACAGACGCTTCCGGTGGAGGATTTGGCGGCTTCGTTCCGTAAGGCGGTGGTTGATTGCCTGGTGAAAAACTTCGTAAAAGCCGCGCGGGATACCGGAAGCAGGAAGCTTGTCATTGCGGGCGGAGTTTCGGCGAACTCCCTGCTCAGAAGCAGGCTGGAACAGGAATGCAGGAACCGGGGATGGAAATTTTATATGCCGGAGCGGAACTTGTGCGGGGACAACGCCGCCATGGTTGGGTCCCAGGGATTTTACGAGTATATTTCTGGCAATGTTGCAGGATTGGATTTGAACGCTTGCGCCGCGATGGCCGTGGACCAAAACCGGTGAGATGCAGGATTCAAATGTAAATTATTCATAAATTTTGCTATTTTTTTAACAATTTAATGATTTTTTAATTGATTAAAATGTATTTATGTATTATAATTAGACCCAAATCCTTAAATTTAAGGTCATTGGACCGGAAGGAGAAATGAGTCATGACAAGCAATAAGTCTGTACTGAACTGGATTGAAGACATGAAAAAGCTGGTCTGTCCGGATAAGCTGGTCTGGATAGACGGCTCGGAAGAGCAGCTGGAAGCCCTTCGCGCAGAGGCTTGCTCAACGGGTGAAATGATTAAGCTGAATCAGGAGAAGCTTCCGGGCTGCTACCTGCACCGTACCGCCGTTAACGACGTTGCCCGCGTGGAGGACAGAACCTTTATCTGCTCCCGCAAATAAGAGGACGCCTGCCCCACCAACCATTGGAAGGACCCAAAGGAAGCCTACAAAATGCTTTATGACATAGCAAGAGGCAGCTATAAGGGCCGCACCATGTACGTTATTCCGTACTCCATGGGTCCGATCGGTTCCCCTCTCGCAAAAATCGGCGTTGAACTTACCGACTCTATCTATGTTGTTCTGAACATGAGCATCATGGCGCGCGTTGGCCAGAAGGTATGGGATACCCTCGGCGACAGCAACGACTGGGTGCGCGGCCTGCACTGCAAGTGCGACATCGACGCAGAAAAGAGATACATTTGCCACTTCCCGGAGGACAATACCATTATTTCCGTAAACTCCGGCTATGGCGGAAACGTTCTGCTTGGCAAGAAGTGCTTTGCGCTGCGCATTGCTTCCTACCTTGGCAAGAACGAAGGCTGGATGGCCGAACATATGTTGATCCTCGGCATTCAGAATCCGAAGGGCGAAATCAAGTACGTTGCCGCTGCGTTCCCGTCTGCCTGTGGTAAGACAAACCTCGCTATGCTGATTCCGCCGGAAATTTACCGCAAAAAGGGCTACAAGATCTGGACCGTCGGCGACGACATCGCTTGGATGCGCCAGGGCGAGGACGGCAGACTGTACGCGATCAATCCGGAAAACGGATTCTTCGGCGTTGCGCCGGGTACGAATGAAAAATCCAACCCGAACGCGCTTGCTACCACAAAGAGCGGTACCATCTTCACAAACGTGGCACAGAATCTGGACGACAACACCGTTTGGTGGGAAGGCCTGGACAAGAACCCGCCGAAGAACGCCCTCAACTGGAAGGGCGAGCCTTGGGACGGCACAACCTCCGACCAGAAGGGTGCTCATCCGAACAGCCGTTTTACCGCTCCTGCGAAGAACTGCCCCTGCATCAGCCCCGAATTCGACAAGGGCACGGGCGTTCCGATTTCCGCCATCATCTTCGGCGGCCGCCGTGCACAGACCACTCCGCTTGTTTATCAGTCCCGCGACTGGAACAACGGTGTGTTTGTCGGTTCCATCATGGCTTCTGAAACAACCGCAGCAGCAGCCGGCGCAGTCGGCGTAGTCCGCCGCGACCCGATGGCTATGCTGCCCTTCTGCGGCTACCATATGGGCGACTATTTCAAACATTGGATTGAAATGGGCGAGAAGCTCGGCGAAAATGCTCCGAAGATCTTCAACGTAAACTGGTTCCGTCTTGACGACGAAGGCCACTTCATTTGGCCGGGCTTCGGCGACAACCTCCGCGTGCTCGAATGGATTCTCAATCGCTGCGAAGGCAAGGCCGACGCTGTTGAAACCCCGATTGGCTATGTTCCAAAGCCGGAAGATATCAATATCGAAGGCCTTGACATCAGCCTTGACACGCTCAAGAGCATCCTTGAGGTTAACAAGGAGCAGTGGGCGAAAGAAGCGGACGGCATTGAAGAGTTCTATAAGAAGTTTGGCGACAAACTCCCGCAAGAACTGCGCGACCAGCTTGCCACTTTGAAGAATAACCTGAAATAAATCCGTTTGCGGCGGCTTCGAAAGAGCCGCCGCCTGTTTTATATTTGCTTTTCGTCCCGTTCAGACCCACGCTTTATCATTTCTTTATGGCTTTTTTCAGCAAAATGCGCGAAGGCAAGGCTGTTTTGCAACAAAATCATATAAATCTTGCAGAAAGTATGAATAAACTGTTTCCAAATCAAAAAGTTTGTGTAAATATCCCATTGCGGGATTTTGCATAATTCATTATACTATTATTACGGTGAAACCCGGCAGACTTTGTCGGGCAATTTTTATTTTAGGAGGAGACAAAATGGCAGACAGTTCAGAGACAGCATACCATCCAAAGGGTGACTTCTTCAATCTAAAGGGCAGTAATACGGATGTAAAAACTGAAATCGGCGCCGGATTGACGACTTTCTTTGCAATGGCCTACATCATCATTGTTAACCCGAACATGCTTTCACAAACCGGCATGAAATGGGGCGCGGTGTTCCTTGCAACGATTATTGCTTCCGTAATCGGAACCTTGATTATGGGCCTGTTTGCAAATGTTCCTTACGCGCAGGCTCCCGGCATGGGCCTGAACGCCTTTTTTGTATTTACGGTTTGCTTCGGCCTTCATTATAAGTGGCAGGAAGCGCTGGCAATGGTTTTCATCTGCGGCCTTCTCAATATTGCCATTACGGTTACCAAGGTTCGAAAGCTGATTATCAAATCCATTCCGGAAAGCCTTCAGAATGCCATCGGCGGCGGTATCGGCATCTTTATTGCCTATATCGGGGTAAAGAATGCCGGCTTGATTAATTTTACGAGCGACCCGGGACCCTATACCCTGCTCCCGAGCAAAACCGTTGTTGCATCGAGTGCGGCGGTCCCGGCCATTGTAAAGCTGAATTCGCCGGCTGTTTTGCTCGCGCTGTTCGGCCTTGCCCTTACCATCATCCTTCTTGTTAAGAATGTAAAGGGCGCAATAATTATCAGTATTGCGGTAACGACGCTTCTGGGCATCCCGTTCGGGATTACGACGGTCGGCAATACGATGAGCTTCACAGAGGCCTGCTCCCAGCTTCCGGAAACCTTCCTTGCCGCGTTCGGCAATCCCGGCATGGGCTCCCTTTTCGCCGACCCGGCAAAAATCCCGCTTGTTTTAATGACGATTTTCGCTTTCAGCCTTTCCGACACATTTGATACGATCGGAACCTTTATCGGCACTGGCCGCAAGGCGGGCATCTTCAGCGCGGAAGACCAGAAGGCGCTGGAAACCAGCGACGGCTTTAAATCCAAGATGGACAAGGCTCTGTTTGCCGACGCAACGGCAACCTCCATCGGTGCGATTTTCGGTACCTCCAACACAACGACCTATGTGGAAAGCGCGGCGGGCATCGGCTACGGCGGCCGCACCGGCCTTACCAGCGTGGTTGTGGCGGTGCTGTTTATCATCAGCGCGTTCTTCAGCCCGATTATCAGCATTGTCCCCTCCGCGGCAACCGCTCCGGTTCTGATTATTGTCGGTATCATGATGCTCAGCTCGTTTAAAGAAATCGAGTGGAACAAGCTGGAGGAAGCGATTCCGGCTTTCTTCGCAAGTATCTTTATGGCTTTCTGCTACAGCATTTCCTACGGCATTGCCGCCGGATTTACGGTTTACTGCATTGTAAAGACTGCCCGCGGGAAAGCCAAGGAGGTTCATCCCATCCTTTGGGTGGCAACCGGCCTGTTTATACTGAACTTTGTAATTTTAGCGATGATTTCCTGATTTGTTCATCCTATTGTTTTCCTGAATCCGGCACGGAAACCCGCGCCGGGGGAACGCATAATCCAGATAAAAAAGCGCCGCATTCCGATGCGGTGCTTTTTCTTTCTTATTCCCACATTCTGTGTTATAATTTACCCGATTTCCAAGGATACTCTTAGTTATGCGCTATGCGTATTGAAATCTATTTGAGGTGAAGTCATGCCAAGATTTTTTATTGATTATGTCCCGGAGGAGGTAGCGGTGATTACCGGGGACGACGCCCGCCATATTTCCCGCTCCCTGCGGATGCAGCCGGGGGAGAACCTGATTCTCTGCGACAGCATCGGCACCGATTACAACGCGCGGATTGAGAAGATTTCGGAGAACAGCGTTGAGGTGCGTATCCTGGAATTTTGCAGAAGCGTCGCGGAGCCGAGCGTGAAGGTGACGGTGTAGCAGGGGCTGCCCAAGGCGGAAAAAATGGACAGCATCGTGCAGAAGGCGGTGGAAACCGGAGCGGTGAAAATCGTGCCGGTTATGACATCCCGCTGTGTTTCCAGGCCGGATGCAAAGGCGGCGGCAAGGAAAGCGGCGCGCTGGCAAAAGATTGCGCTGGAGGCCGCCAAACAGAGCGGGCGTGGAATTATACCGCAGGTCGGCCCGCTGACCGCTTTCCGGGAAGCCGTCGGGCAGGCCGCGCGGGATGGGGAAATCATCCTGTTTTTCGAGGGCGGCGGAAAAAGCATTGCGGAGCTTGTTACCCGCGAAACGCGGGAACTGGCGGTGTTTATCGGGCCGGAGGGCGGCTTTGAACAGGCGGAGGTGGACTTTGCCGAACAGAACGGGGCGAAGATCGGCACGCTGGGCGCGCGGATTCTGCGCACGGAAACCGCGCCGATTGCAGCGCTTGCCGCCATTATGCTCGCATCCGGGAATATGTAGGAGGGGCTTATGAAATACGAATGGACAGACAGCTATTGCCTTTCAAAACCCGGCGCGGAGAAAGATTATAAATTGGAATGGGACGCGACCCGCTATATGATCCGGGGGAAAATGTTCGCTATGCAGGGCGGCGACAAAGAAGGAAAACCAATCTTCACGATTAAGCTGGAACCCTCTTTCGGTGCATTTCTGCGTGACCGATATAAGGACATTGTGCCGGGCTATTATATGAATAAGGAGCATTGGGTTTCGCTGTATCTGGACGGGGACGTACCGGACGAAACCGTTCGGGAAATGCTTGACCAGGCGCACCGGCTCGTGCTGGAATCGTTCAGTAAAAAGATACAGAAGGAAATTTGCTCTTAAATGTTGAGAAT
>JAAYWU010000136.1 GCA_012516295.1 Clostridiales bacterium
ACGACCTGTGTCCAGACCAGAAATTCGGAAAGCACGCATGTGCAGAAGCAAATGATCGTACCCCAAATCGGATATTTTGAAAAAGCTTCTTTCACGCTCCATATGTATTCGGAAGAATCCGCGTCTTTCTTCTCTGCCGCTTCTCCGATCGGAGTCCTGCCATAATGCTCCGGCGATTTCTTCGCTACGAGAGAAGCGATGATTAAAGCGACAAATACGACGACAGCCAGCACCTTCATAGCAACCCGCCAGTCCATCGTGGTCAGAATGCTCTTTAGGCCGAGGCTTAAAATCACCTGTGCCAGCGGAGCGCCGGCAAAAGCAATTCCCCACATCGTCCCGTAGTTTTTGCCGATATACCATTTTCTGACGGAGACAGTTGAGGAAACCCACAGCATTCCCGTTCCGATCCCTGCGAAAAGCGCATAGGGAATCAGATAGGACAAATAGGTTGTCGCCATGCTTGTAATCCAGAAGCCCAACGCGGTAAAAACCGCACCGGCTGCAAAGCAGGGCCTGGTTCCCCATTTATCAAGAACCATTCCGCTGAAATACGCTGTAATTGCGTAAATAACCATCATGAGTGAGTAGCCCATGGACAAGGAAGATACACTCCAGCCCATGTCTTTATTCATTGGCCCTAATAACATTGAAAATGAAGACCTGTAGCCGAACAATACAAATACCGCAAGAAAAGACGCAAGCACTGCCATACGGCCTAATTGAGTTTGTTTTCTTTCATTCATTGACCTGCCTCCTCATATTTTAAAGCGACGCCACTTATTTTCCGCACGCAAACCCGCCCGGGCTGGGTAAGAAGTATCGGAAAATCAGCCGACATACTTTTTTAATTTAAAGCTTCGTTTTAAAACGAATTGAAAGATACCGTTCTGTTACCCCCTTTTTATTTGTGTGATATTAATAAAATCACCTTCTTTATTTAATATTTTTTTGACCATTTATAATATAATTGAATTGCACCGGATTGAACATCAGTCGCAGGTTGTAATTCGTACCGATCTTTCTAAGGAAGTAAGACCATAGTCTTATATTTTTCTGGCGGTCATAGGAAACTACGACCTTTTTACGACTCCGAATACGTATCTTAGCCAATGCACAATGGTGTATTTCAAAAATAGCCTGAAAACAAAAAACGCCCTGTAAAGCAGTCCATAAGTCTGCTTTACAAGGTGTTCTTCGGATAAAACTTATTGATTAACATTCATTTTTTCAATGAATTCTTCATCTTTTCGAACTTGTTTTATTATTTCGAGAATTTCTGTATCCCAATAGCCTTTCTCACATTCCTCACTTAAACGAACAATCCCGGTTTCCTTGCTGCCGGTTTGTTCATACAGCTCGATAAACCGATTAACGGTTAGTTATTAATATCTTCAATTCCAAACTCATCTGATTGGCCGTTAAGTGATCGGGAAAGCCCAAGCCATTCATCTGCTCATGGTGATTCCGAATAAATGCGCATAACCAGCGGTGCATGTTCAGCGAAGACATGATTTCCGCCCCAAGCAAAACATGCTCGTCCCGATCACCGCAAAGCAGCTTGCCAATATCA
>JAAYWU010000137.1 GCA_012516295.1 Clostridiales bacterium
ATCTCCATGGGATGGAGATAAGTCGTACGCTGAGTTAGTGCCGGCTTTTTCCCCGGCGGGCCAGAAACGCCGGGGAGCCGGAAGCAACTATATGGTTTCGCACACACCAAGGAATTGCAAGGAGTGTGAAGAGGCTTATTAAAGTCGGACGGCGAAGGAAAAATATCATAATGTTTGGTGGGCACCCAAAATGAAGCACCTCCGCCGCCCGATTGTAAGGCATAAAAAAACGCTGTACACGGACCTTTGTCCATATACAACGCTACCTGCACAATGCGAAATTCGAAAATACCCCTGTACAAATCCGTAAACAGGAGGTATAATAGAATACGCAATGTGCTGATTTTATCAGTTGCGTATGGAGGTTGTGTCTCCGTATGCAGGGAGCAGGCGCGCCAACGCCTGTTCCTGCATTGCACTTTTATATTTTTATGCCTTACAAGCAGATTATACCCCTTTTATTCGAATAATGCAACAGGCAATTTTAATTTATTTGAAAATATAGCAGACTTTTACAGGAACCGCGCCCGGTTTTTCGGCGCGGTTCCTTTTTTCGGTTTTTATAAAAGCAAACTGGCGCTTTCGCCGCCTTTGCAGGTACCGAAAAGAACCGAAGGCTTGTATTCCCCTAAGCCCCGGGGTGAGGGAACCGCTTAAAATGGCTCATGCCTTTCGTTGGTTGCCGATATATTCCGGCCGGAACTTGGAGTACATAATCTTCTGGCGGCTGTAAAGGCCGGTGTAGCCCGAAAGCATGTAGCTGACGGCGGCGGCGAGCAAATAGAATGCCGCACCCTTCGCGCCGAACAGCTCGATGCTGAGCACCAGCGAAGTAAGCGGGCAGTTGGTAACGCCGCAGAATACCGCCATCAAGCCGACCGAAGCGCCGAACGACGGGCTAAGGCCAATCAGCCCGCCCGCAACACAGCCGAACGTTGCGCCCGCAAAAAAGGATGGTACAATTTCGCCGCCCTTAAAGCCCACGCCGAGCGTAACCGCGGTAAACAGGATTTTCAGCAGGAAGGCTTCCGGCTTGGCGGTTCCGTTCATCGCGTTTTCAATGCTCTCCATGCCCGCGCCAAGGTAATCCGTACCGAAAACAAGCATCAGCAGCACCACGGCGGCCCCGCCTGCGGCGGCGCGAAGATACGGGTTTTTCAGCTTCTTTTGAAAAAATTCCCCCGTATATTTCATGGAATCGCAAAATAAACCGCTCACGCCCGCACAAAGCGCGGCAAGGAGTATCACGCGCAGGAAAGCGGCGGGCTCCGGCGCGGGGATATCCGTAACGGAAAAGGCGGTCGGCGCCACACCGAAAGAGTCCGCCACCGCGGCCCCCACCAGCGAAGCCGTAACGCAGGGAACCAGCGCGGCATAATACATAATCCCGACGCTGATTACCTCCATGGCGAATATGGCAGAGGTAAGGGGCGTGCCGAACAGCGCGGAAAAGGCCGCGCTCATGCCGCACATCGTCATAATATGCAGGTCCTTTTCATCCAGACGGAACAAGCGCCCCATCTGAAAGCCCAAGCTCCCGCCGATTTGAAGCGCCGCGCCCTCGCGCCCGGCCGAACCGCCGAACAGATGGGTAATACAGGTGGAAACGAAA
>JAAYWU010000138.1 GCA_012516295.1 Clostridiales bacterium
TTTGCGCGGCCCAAACCTCGATTTTATCCGAAAGAAAGCCCACGGTGCCGGTTGTATCCGGTTCCACAGGCTTTCTTTCCATATTTTTTTGACTATTTCAGATTATAGAACGCTTTCATTCCGGGATAGACCGCTGTGCGGCCGAGGTCCCTTTCAATCCGGAGCAGACGGTTGTATTTGGCCACCCGTTCGCTGCGGGAGGGCGCGCCCGTTTTGATCTGTCCCGCGTTCATGGCGACGGACAGGTCCGCAATGGTGGTATCCTCCGTTTCGCCGGAGCGGTGCGAAACTACCGCGGTATAGCCCGCCCGCTGTGCCGTGCGGATGGCTTCCAGCGTTTCTGTCAGGGTGCCGATCTGGTTCAGCTTAATCAGGATAGAATTCCCCGTCCCGGTGATAATGCCCTTTTTCAGCCGCTGGGTATTCGTAACAAACAGGTCGTCGCCCACCAGCTGGATTTTGCCGCCCAGCCGCCCGGTCAGGGCTTTCCAGCCGTTCCAATCCTCTTCGGCAAGGCCGTCCTCCAAAGAAACAATCGGATACCGGGTAACAAGCCCTTCCCAATACGCGATCAGCTCCTCCGAAGTCATCTTTTTGTTTTTCTTCGGCAGCAAATACGTTCCGTCCTTTTGGTACCACTCGCTGGAAGCGGGGTCCATCGCGATTTTAAACTGCTCGCCGGGGCGGTATCCGGCCTTTTCGACCGCTTCCATAATCGCCTTCAGCGCTTCTTCGTCATCGTTTAAATTCGGCGCAAAACCGCCCTCATCGCCAACCGCCGTGGAAAAGCCGCGGCTGCCGAGGACATTTTTCAGGCTGTGGAACACCTCCGCGCACCAGCGCAGCGCCTCCGCAAAGCTGGGCGCTCCCACCGGCATAATCATCAATTCCTGTATATCGACGTTATTGGAGGCATGAACGCCGCCGTTCAGAATATTCATCATCGGAACGGGAAGAATGCGCGCGTCGCAGCCGCCCACGTATTTATAAAGCGGAAGGCCGTAGTTCCTGGCGGCGGCTTTCGCGCAGGCCAGCGAAACCGCCAGAATCGCGTTTGCCCCAAGCCGCGCCTTGTTTGGCGTACCGTCCAGCGCCAGCATAAGATGGTCGATTTCCGCCTGTCTGGAAACATCTATGCCTTTGAGGCACTGATGGATTTCCGTATTGATATTTTCTACGGCGTTCTGCACCCCCTTCCCCATATAGCGTTTTTTGTCGTTGTCGCGCAGCTCAACCGCTTCAAAAGCACCGGTTGAAGCCCCGGAGGGAACCGCGGCGGTTCCAACCGTACCGTTTTCCAGTATGACCTCCGCTTCCACCGTGGGGTTTGCCCGGGAATCCAAAATCTCCCTTGCACGGATTAACGCAATCGTACCTGATTTCATATGAACACGCCCTCTTTTCTTTTTTCGTCTTTGCCTTAACATACAAAACTCTGGTAATAACTATTTCCGAATAGCAATTGTTTATACTCCCACCCCGTTTCCTGCAGAAGCCCTTGCGAGGCCCCGTTCCGGTCAGCCGCCCGCCATTCTTACTACGATGACGGGGAGCTTATCCTGGTTTAACCCGCCGTCTATGATTTGGATCACATAGGGCGTCAGCTCGGTATTCCCGCTTTTATATTTTATATAGGTGTTTTTCCTTTCGCCCTGCTGAAACTCACTCTTTGCTTTCGTAAGCTGTGCATACTCCTCTTTCAGCGCCACCGTAAACCCGTCCGCATACAGGGCTTTATCAATTTTGGGCATCATATCGCGGAACGGGACGCGCTTTGTTAAGAATTTAAAATCCACCACGCCGCCGTCCGTCCAAACCTCATACGGCGGCAATTCGATTACGCGGTCCAGGTTCGGGTATCCCGAAACATCCGGCATATAAAAGTCCGCGTTCGCCCGTGTGGCGTCCCCTATGCTTACGGTATTGGCGTCCTTATGGTATGTAAATTTCGTTCGGAACAGAGCGGACAGATCGTCCAGACTCATATAGTAATCCCCATTGATTTGATAGGCACTCGCATTCGTATTGGTACCATAATATTCTACCGCGGCGCTGTTTTTCAAGTCCAAGACCTCTCCGCCCATTTCCGTGTTTGCGGTTTTCCCGTCAACATGAATAACCGGCCCGGAAACGGGCGCTGCGGAATCGTCCGCGCCGCCGGCCTTTTCCCCGCTGTATGCGCTGCAGCCCGCTGCGGCAAAAAGAGCGGATAAGCATACCAAAAGAATTTTACGGATTTTCATAAAATACCCCCCTGCGGCTATATGTAGGAAAGGAGAAGAAAACCGCGATTTGCCATCTGCACTTCCCCCTGCACGCAAGGGAGCACCGGTAAGGGGTTTTTCAAAGCAATGGAAATTGTTGGTTGCTATCCTCTTTACATTATAGCCCTTTTCTTTCATTCGACAATATAAAAAGACAACAAAGAAGAGGATTTGCAACAAAATTTTTTCTATTTTTAAATTTCCGGTTGCGATGCCGTTTTCCCCGTGGCAGGCTGAGCCTGCGCGGG
Source organism: Clostridiales bacterium (assembly GCA_012516295.1). Lineage (GTDB taxonomy): Bacteria > Bacillota > Clostridia > Oscillospirales > Acutalibacteraceae > Caproiciproducens. The sequence goes on from JAAYWU010000138.1 coordinate 2,513, forward strand.
GTTTCCTTCTGCCCTGCGTCGCCGGCGGGGGGCGCCAAGGAAAGCCACGTGGCAAGCGTGTATCGAAAGGGTATTCGGGGATTTTCGGGGCGCGGGGGGATTGCCGCCCGAATCTGCGGCTTTATAATTTTATCTCCTCACAAAACGCAGTTTTGAACATATTTTATAAATGCAGGGAATTCTCTGAACGCCTGCGCCGGACAATGAAGCCGAAGAAAGCGAGGGGTGCTGCGATGGACGTACTGGAAGTTCGGAATATTATGGAAACGTATCAGTCGGACAACGGGGAAACCACCGCGCTGAAAAATATCAGCTTTTCCGTTCAAAAGGGGCAGTTCGTCAGCATCGTGGGCCCGAGCGGCTGCGGAAAATCCACCCTGCTTTCCATTATCGCCGGGCGGATGAAGCCGACGGCGGGCGAAGTATTCGTAAACGGGGAGAAAATCGCGGGAACTTCGCCGCATATCGGTTACATGCTCCAGCGCGACAACCTTCTGGACTGGCGCACGATTTACAAAAACGTGCTGTTCGGCCTGGAGGTGCGGAAAATGCTTACGCCGGAAACCGAGGAGCGGGCAGTAAGCCTTTTGAAAAATTACGGCCTGTACGAGTTTCGCGACAAATACCCCGCCCAGCTTTCGGGCGGAATGCGGCAAAGGGCGGCGCTGATCCGCACGCTGGCGATCAGCCCCGACATCCTCCTGCTGGACGAAGCCTTTTCCGCGCTGGATTACCAGACGCGGCTGACCGTTACCGAGGACGTTTACCGCATTTTGAAAAAGGAAAAAATCACAACCGTGATGGTCACCCATGACATCCCCGAAAGCATCAGCATGGGCGACCGGATTGTGATTCTGAGCGCACGCCCCGCCGTTGTTCAGGAAATACTGGATATTGATTTTGAAGACCCGAACCGTACGCCGCTGAATTGCAGAAACAATCCGAAATTCAGAACATACTTCGATCATATATGGAAAGAGCTGTCATCCAATGAAACCATCACCGGCCTCTCCGGAACGAATTCAATACCTGAAAAAGAAGACCCGCAGGAAATGGCAGATTCACTCGTGCCGGATCGGAATTTTGGTCGTATTTAACGTCATCTGGGAGCTTTCCGCCCGGTTTGGGCTGATCGACAGCTTTATTTTAAGCCAGCCCTCCCGCATCTGGAACACCTTCCTCGCCATGGCGCAAAACGACCTGTTCATGCATGTCGGCGTTACGGTTTATGAAACGCTGGCGGGCTTCCTGCTGGGCGTTGTGTTCGGAACCCTGCTGGCGGTCATCCTGTGGTGGAGCAGTTTTATCTCCAAGGTAAGCGAGCCGTATCTGGTCGTGCTGAACAGCCTGCCGAAAATTGCGCTCGGCCCTGTGATCATCGTGCTTGTGGGCGCCGGCACCCGGGCCATTGTGTTTATGGCGCTTGCCATTTCGCTGATCGTCACCGTACTGGAAATGCTCAACGGCTTCCGCGGCACCAACCGGGAATATATCCGCATGGCTGCCACGTTCGGCGCGAACAAGCGGCAGATCTTTACAAAAATCGTCTTTCCCTACAATATTTCCACCCTGTTCAATTCCCTGAAGATCAATATCGGGCTGTCGCTGGTTGGCGTAATTGCGGGGGAATTCCTTGTTTCCAAGGCGGGGCTGGGGTATCTGATTGTCTACGGCGGGCAGGTTTTCAAGCTGGATCTTGTCATGGCCAGTGTCATCATCCTTTCCATTGTCGCCGCGCTGATGTACGAGGCGGTGGCGCTTCTGGAAAAGCTGGTTTTAAAATGGTACGGACACTAAAGCAGGAAAAGTCCTTTTACAGAAAGGGGTAAAAACATGAAGAAACTGCTCTCCATAACCGCCGCCGCGCTGAGCCTCGCGCTGTTGCTGGCGGCAGCCGCCGGGTGCAGCAAAGGCGGTGCAAAAGAGGCGGATAAGGTCCGCGTCTGCGAAGTGACGCACTCGGTCTTTTACGCGCCGCAGTACGCGGCGATCAATTTGGGCTATTTTGCCGACGAAGGCATCGACCTGACGCTTACCACCGCGGAGGGGACCGACAAGGTGATGTCTACGGTGCTTTCGAACAACGCCGAAATCGGCTTCGCCGGGCCGGAGGCGTCCATCTATGTCTACAACGAGGGCAAGGCGGACAACACGCAGATTTTCGCGCTGCTGACCCAGCGCGACGGTTCGTTCCTGGTCGCGAGCAAGCCCGATCCGAATTTTACATGGGAGAAAATCCGCGGCAAAAGCGTCCTTCCGGGGCGCAAAGGCGGCGTGCCGTACATGACCCTGGAATACGTCATCCGCAAAAACGGGCTGGACCCGGCAAAGGACGTGAAGCTGGACGACAGCATCCAATTCGCCCTGATGGCAACTGCGTTTGCGAACGGCACCGGGGACTACGTTACCCTGTTCGAACCGACGGCTTCCATGCTGGAAGCGCAGGGCAAGGGCAGCATTGTCGCTTCCATCGGCAAGGAAAGCGGAAAAATTTCCTACACCGGCTATTTTTCCAAGAAGAGCTTTATCGAAACGAATCCCGCTTTAATCGAAAAGTTTACGCGCGCGGTGTACCGCGGGCAGTTGTGGGTCGCTTCACACAGCCCGGAGGAAATCGCAAAGACGATTGCGCCGTCCTTCCCGGCGGCGGACGTGAACCTGCTGACAACGGTGGCAAAGCGCTATAAGGACATCGGCGTGTGGAGCCCCGACCCCATTCTGCGGGAAGAGGAATTCGCCCTTCTGCAGACGGTGATGTCGCAGGCGGGCGAACTGAAACAAACCGTCCCGTATGACAAAATCGTAAACACCCAGTTTGCCGAAAAAGTAATACAGGAAGTGCGATAGCGCAAATATTCTTAGCAAAATAAAAACCTTTCAAAAATAAAATATCGGCCTGCTCCGATGAGGAACACCGGGAGGCCGATAAAAAGAACCGCGCCGAAAATTCGGCGCGGTTCCTTTTTCGGTTTCTATGCTGCGGTTACGCCGCCTTGCTGTGCGGTTTGGCAAAGCTGAAAAGGAAGCCGAGCAACAGCCCAGCCAGCATGGGGAAAATCCAGCCCATCCCGATATTGAAAAAGGGTACGAAATCCCTGAAAAGCCGCAGGAAACCCTGTACGGCAGGCAGGGACGCTGCCTCTTTTGGAAACGCGTTCAGAAAGTCCGCGACCGCGTCAACCAGCGTAAAGGCCACCGTCAGCAGATAGACGCACCGGCGTTCCTTAATCAGCGGCGTAAGGAGCGCCAGAAGAATCAGCGCGATGGCCAAAGGATAAAGAAACATCAGAACCGGGATGGAGTACGAAATAATCTGCGTCAGCCCGATATTGGCAATCATGCAGGACACTACTGTGAATACAACAGCATACGCGTTATACCCCAAAAATCCCGGGAAAAGCTCAAGAAAGGTTTTCGAGCAGGCGGTAATCAGCCCCACCGCGGTTTTCAGGCAGGCAAGCGTTACAATCACCGCCAGAAGAACCTCGCCCCAGCTTCCGAAATAATAGCGGGCAATCTGCCCCAGGGCAATGCCGCCGTTTTCAGAAAGCGCCAGTTTTCCCATGCTGGACGCGCCGATATAAGCCAGACAGCCATAGATCACGCCCATCAAAAGCACGCTGACGAAGCCGGATTTCAGGGTGCCCACCGCAATGCTTTTCGGGCTGTTTACGCCAAGCCCACGCAGCGCCTGCACGACGATAATGCCGAACGCAAGGGACGCCAGTGCGTCCATAGTGTTGTAGCCTTCCGTAAATCCCTTAAAGAAGGGCGCCGACGCGTACGCATTCTGCACCTGTGCCGCCGCGGTATCCCCCATGGGCTTTACAAAGCTGACGACAATTAAAACCGCAAGAAAGGCAAGGAACAGCGGGTTCAGAATTTTGCCGACCCAGGTCAGAATTTTGTTCGGCCGCAGGGCGAAAAACAGGGCGGCGGCAAAAAAAAGAACCGTAAAGCAGGCGAGTCCCAGCGCCTGCCGGTTTTCCGGAATGAACGGGGTAAACCCGATTTCATAGGATACGGTGGCGGTTCTCGGCAGGGCGAAGAACGGGCCGATGGTCAGGTAGAGCAGAACGGTCATCGCGTAGCCGAATGCCGGATGCACGCGGCTCGCAAGGACAAACAGGCCGTTGCTGCCGGATACGCCAATCGCCACAATGCCCAAAAAGGGCAGGCCGATGGCGGTCGTTAAAAATCCTGCCGCCGCCGCAAAAACGGAGCTTCCCGCTTCCTGTCCCATGTGTACGGGGAAAATCAGATTCCCGGCACCGAAAAACAATCCGAAAAGCATAGAGCCGATAAAAATATAAGATGATGGTGATAAACGCTTCTTCTCTTCCAATCGCTGTACTTCCTCCAACTATAATAAGGTAAAAGGGCTGAACGGTTGATCAGCCGCAAAACATGTATCATTATACACGGAAATATCCGGAAAAGGAACACCCTGCGCCTAAAAATGCGCGCCCGCCGGTTCAGCGGGACTGCCGAACACCGGCTTTCCCGTTTTCCGGAAACGCAAATTCCCGTGAAACGGGAAAACGCCCAACAACCCTTGCCGGCAAAAATTTTGAGAAATACCGGTAAAACGGATTGACATTCTCGAAAAAAGAGGTATAATACAGTTGAACAGATAATCAACTATGCAATTGAAAGAAGGCAGGCTGCAATGAATTCGTATATTCCGGAAATTGATAAATGCGACTGTTCCGTTATCCACGAGGATGTTGTCGCCGAAGTCCGCCGGCATATGCCGGACGAAGAAAACCTTCTGGACCTTGCGGATCTGTTCAAGGTGTTTGGGGATTCAACCCGCGTAAAAATACTCTGTGCGCTGTTCCATTCCGAGATGTGCGTCTGCGACATCGCCGCGCTTCTCGGCATGACGAAGTCCGCGATTTCCCATCAGCTTCGCGTTTTAAAGCAGTCCAAACTGATTAAAAACCGCAGGGACGGCAAAGTGGTTTACTATTCCCTTGACGATGAGCATGTAAAGACCATTTTTGACCAAGGTTTGGCGCATGTGACGGAATAATTTTTTTACTTAAACGGTTGAACAATTGCTCAATCAATCATATTATAAGAGTGAAAA
>JAAYWU010000139.1 GCA_012516295.1 Clostridiales bacterium
CCCCTATTCCCTTAAAAAACTCTCGTACCTCGTTGATTTTTCTGCAGGACATTTTCCCTTCCGGGCAAGGCCCGGTCAAACATACCGGACCGCTGTTCTTAAAGAGATGCGGTGCCACGCCGCGCACCAGGCGAAGCATCTCCACAGCCACGCTGCGGATTTCCCACTGGGCGCGATTGCAGCAGCGCAGGGAAAAGAAATGCTGGAGCGAACGTACGTTAAATGTGCAGATCATTTTTGTATTGCACGCATTCGGGAGCACAAAACGCGCGTCTTCAATGGATTTTTTCTGAGCGGCACGATCGGCCGACTTTTCATCCATGCCGGACGCCAACAGCTCTTTCTTATGCTTTTCCTTTAACAGCGCGGTCAGATTTTCGTAGTGGCGCTGATCCTCCTCCATGGCGGCAAGAAACTCCGCCTTTGCTTCCGGAATCGCTTCGATTTCGGGAGGAATCACATATTCAAAATGGGATTCCGTAACATAACGCTGGCTTTGCACACTATAGGAAGCAATGCGGTGGCGGGTAATCTGCGCCAAAAAGGAGCGGGAAACTCCTTCGATTCCAAAAGTAAAGGAGGCATGTTCAAAGGGGCTCTCATGCCCGATTTCAGAAAGCATGTCAACAAAGGAGGCGGTCTTTTCCTGTGTCAGCCCTTCGGATATCGTATCGAGCGAAGCGGAGGAATAGCAGAGCTTTGCCGCCTGTGCAACCGTTTTTTCCGGATTTGGAGTATATGTAATCAAAGTTACCTTTGCCATAAAATAGCCCCTTTTTACATTTTTAGTCGTTAATATTAGTATTATAACAAACTATTGTATCGTGTTCAACACAAAATAAAAGGACCCAAAGCGCAAGAAAAGCCCACCCAAACAAAAGGTGAGCTTCAGAGAATTCAATTCAGGTGTTTGAAATAATAATCTGTTCCACAATGTCTGCAACGTCTTCGCAATAATCCAGCGCATCTTCCAAGGTGTTGTAAAGATTCTGCAGCCGGATCACGTCGATCATTTCCATCTTGTTCTCGGGGTCGAAGAGCGCCCGCATTGCTTCGCTGAAAATCGCGTCGCCCTCTTCTTCAAGATGGTTGACATAAACGGTCTTTTCCTTAATAGATTTATAATTCTTTTTATACTGCTCAAACTCATTCATCAGATCCTGCAGGCCTTCGCAGCAATTCACGATCAAATCCACCATTTTAACCGTAATGTCGCCTGCTTGGGTGATATGCATCATATAAATCTGATTGCCGATATCGTCGATGCTGTCGGTGATTGCCTCGATTGCACGAACCATCGCCATCATGTCGGAACGGTCCAGCGGCGTAATAAAGGAATCAGCAATCAGGTTGGAACAATAGTGGACATGCCGGTCGCCCTCATGCTCAATCTCTTTCAGCTGAGCGATTTCCTTCCTGTCGATATGCCCGTCCGTAAACGAGGTCTGGAGCACTTTTGCAGCCTTGCACGAAATATTGATTCCTTTCTTAAACAGTTCAAAATAGTCCGGCCCTTTAGCAAAAAAATTACTCATAGAATTCCCTTACCCTTCAATAATAACAGATTATTTATTCTCTACATAATATATCAAAAAATGAGTATAAACAATTTGGTCATAATGTAACCAAGAACCATGCAGGCCGGGAAAGTAAGCACCCACGCCATCACCATTTCCTTGGCGATCCCCCAGTTTACATCGGAAAACCGCCTTGCGGCGCCCGCGCCCATCATAGCCGTTCCTTTTGTATTGGTTGTGGAAAGCGGTATACCGGAATACACCGTTGTAATGAGCATGCACAGGGAAGCGACGATTTCAGCGGAAAAGCCCTGATACTTTTCCAGTTTTACCATATCGATTCCCATTGTCTTTATAATACGGTAGCCTCCGATGGAAGTTCCGACCGCCATAACAAACGAGCATAGGAGCATAATCCAAAGATCAATGTGAACCGTTGCAGGAACCGGCTGATTGTTTGCCAGCAAGATTACCAGCACAAACACGCCCATGAACTTTTGGCCATCCTGCGCGCCGTGGCTGGTCGCCATTAAAGCGGCGGAAGCCATCTGGCCAATCGAAAAAATGCGATTTGCTTTTACGCGTTTCACGCGGCGGAAAAGGAAACCAACCAGCTTTGTTACAAAGTAGGCCGCAGTAAAACCGACAACCGTTGAGATAAATATGCCCCAAAGCACTTTTTCAAATTCAGCCAGCTTAAAAGCGGAAAGGCCGTTATAAGCAATTCCGGCACCCATTAAGCCGGCAATCAGCGCATGGCTTTCGCTGGTAGGAATGCCGAACCGCCAAGCGGTCAGAGACCAAATAACGATGGAAAGCTGTGCCGCGCAAATCGCGATCAGCGGATTGGAACCGGTGCCCACATCGACAAGGTTTGCGATGGTACTGGCCACGGCCGAGCCAAAGCACATGATGCCGACCAAGTTGAAAACCGTAGCCATAATAACGGCCACCCTTGGAGAAAGAACCCTGGTTGAAACAACCGTTGCGATTGCATTCGGCGCATCCGTCCAGCCATTGACAAAGATCGAAGCGCAAACGAGTATAAGTGCCACAAAAAGTGCAAGCGACATTTAATAACCTCATTTCGTTACACGTCGTATAGATTGTCCTTAAGTTTAACATAATTATAACAG
>JAAYWU010000140.1 GCA_012516295.1 Clostridiales bacterium
GGACATAACAATGCCGGAAGTGGACGGAATCGAGTGCACGAAAACGCTTCACAAGCTGGATCCGGACCTGAAGGTGGTTATCGTCAGCTCCATGATGGACGACGAAATTATCCGCAAGGCAAAGCGCGCCAAAATTTCCGGTTATGTGCAGAAACCCGTGGACGCCGAAGAGCTTACCCTTACAATTAAGCGGATTATGGCGGACGAAGAATTGTTCGCGGAGCTTGAAAAGCTGTACTACACGGTGTTCAAGGAAGCGCTCAGCGATACGTTCAATAAATTTTTCCATGCCGTTCCGGAATACCGCGATGAGCAAAAATCCAACATTGAGCAGACTTCGCGCGGAATCTCCTCGGTAATGGGCATCATCGGGCGCTACGGCGGCCGCATGATTCTGGACATGTCTACGGATACGGCTTCCGGCATTGCGCGGACGCTGTTCAAAATCGACCAGCCGACAAAAGAGCACATTATAAATGTAATCGGCGAACTTTCAAATATTATCGCCGGGAACGCATGCTCGCTGATGAATAAAAGCAATCCGCTTTTCGGGCTTCGCGTTGCTCCGCCGACCATTGTGTACGGCGAATCAATTAAAATTTCGAACTCCGAACTGAACACGGGTACTTCCGTAAAGGCGGGCACCTCTTTCGGGGAGATTTATATGAATATAGGGTTTAACAGAGGCGAGTGTGAATGAGTTATAAATATGAAGAAGCCTTTTCCAATACCTTTCTGAATGTAATGCCTCAGTTCGGTATTGAAAGCGTCACGCTGGAAAGGCAGACGGAATGCGGAAACAAAATCGAGGCTCCCGGCGTAGTGTGCATCATCGGCGTGACCGGGTATCTGCACGGGAACGTCATTTTTGCCATGACGGACGAATGCGCGAAAATGGTTGCTTCCTCCATGATGGGCGGCATGCCGATATTAGAGTTCGACGAAATGGCGCAGAGCGCCATTTCCGAGCTGGGAAACATGCTTGCCGCGGGCGCATGCACCTATTTGGAAATTATGGGGATCAAGGCGGATATTTCAACGCCAACCTTAATGCACGGCGATTTTGTCGTGCAGGCAAGCTGTGAGCAGGTAACGTGTCTGGAGATGCGCGTTAACGATATGCATTTCTACATATACGTTTCGCTGGAAAGAAAATAACGGAAAAACATCCTGTAACCGTCAAACCCCGGCTTGCGCCGGGGTTTTTTTCGTTGCGATTCCGCATCCGCAAAATCCGCCCAAATATCTCCTTTTTCCCGCAGTTTCGACATTCTATATATTCCAATTTGAAATTCCTTTGAAAAATATTCACAATTTCGGATATTTTTTAATGAGTTGTTTTATATTTATAAACGAAATGCTTTTAGACCATTGCAAAGGAGTTGTATTGAAATTGAATGTCAGGAAACTAGGCGCACTTCTCTTGTCCTTCGCTATTTTTCTGTCGGTAATTGTAATGCCGCAGCCGGCATACGCCGCAGAGAAAAAGGGGAACAAATACCCCATTGTGCTTTGCCACGGCAACGCGGGTTGGGGCCGGGATGAGATGCTGGGCTACCGGTACTGGGGAGGACTGGTAGACCTGCAGAAGAAATTGACCGACGCCGGCTATCCAACGTATACTGCCGCCGTCGGCCCGTTTTCCAGCAACTGGGACCGTGCCTGTGAGCTTTACGCGTACATAAAGGGCGGTACGGTCGACTACGGAGAAGCACATTCCAAAAATCACGGCCACGCGCGCTATGGGAAAACGTTCCCGGGCCTTTACCCCGAATGGGGGACGGAAACGGACGGCGGCCTGAATAAGATTCACCTGATCGCGCACAGCCAGGGCGGCCAAACCAGCCGCATGCTGATCCAGCTTCTGGAAGAGGGAAGCGAAGAGGAAAGAGAAGGCACCCAGACCAATTTAAACCCGCTGTTTGAGGGCGGAAAGTCGTGGGTTGCCAGCCTTACCACGCTTGCCTCGCCGCACAACGGCACAACGCTTGCCGATGTCGACATCTACAAATTAAAGGATTTCGCCCCCTACTTGATTTCGGCTGCGGCAGCGGCCACCGGAAAAGGGCGGGAACCGGTTTATGATTTCAAGCTGGACCAATGGGGCCTGAAACGCCAATCCGGGGAAAGTTATACCCACTATGCAAAACGCGTGATGAAGAGTTCCATCTGGAACGGCAAAGTCCGGGACTTCAGCTTCTGGGATCTCAGCACAACCGGCGCGGCGGAGCAAAACGCCTGGGTTACGGCAAAGGACGACGTTTATTATTTCTCCTATGCCACCTGTGCCACAACGGAACAGCGCCTGACCGGGCACCAAATCGGGAAACCGCTCCTCATGAACCCTGCATTATTTGCGCCGGCCGCCGTGATCGGGCTTTACACACGCACCGGAAAGGAACAACCGGATATTGACCGCACCTGGTGGTGCAACGACGGCATTGTGAACACGATTTCCGCAAAGGGGCCCTCGGTGAATTCCACGGATGAAATCGTGGACTATGACGGTACCCCGCAGATCGGCAAATGGAACTACATGGGCGTAAAGAATCTGGACCATCTGGCCATTGTCGGAATAGGAAAGTACAATGTAACGGACTTGTACCTTACCATCGCAAAAAATGTCCGCCGCCTGCCCGTAGTTAGTTAATTAATTTTCGGCATTTTCCCGGACGGAAGTTTTTTCCGCCGGGAAAATGCTTCTTTTCTTTTGATGTTGTAATAGAATTCTCTTGTCAATTTTATTTCCATGTGTTACCATTATTTATATCTATTTGCTTTAAGGGATGTGTGTTTATGCAGCCGGATACATTTTCTCAGCAAAAAATCGAGGTGAATATGCTGGGCGAATTTTCCATAACAATCAATGGGCATCAGCTTACGAATTTAAAAGGCCGCACCAAAAGAGTCTGGATGCTCATTGAGTATCTCCTGGCAAACCGGCACAAAGACATTTCCATAGACAAGCTGATTGAAGTCCTCTGGCCGGAGGACGAATGCAAAGATCCGCTGAACGCCTTAAAAAACCTGGTTTACCGGGCGCGGGAGCTGCTAAAGCGGCTTTCACAGGACAGCCGGGCGGAATATATTCAGTATATCCGCAATACTTATTCATGGAACAACAGTTATCCCTGTATAATTGATACCGAACAGTTTGTCGAATTGATTAAACAGGGCGCGGACGCCGCACAGGATGTCGAAACCCGCATTTCAGCGTATAAAGATGCACTTGCGCTGTACCGCGGCGAATTCCTTCCGAAATCAGCATACAGCAACTGGGTCATTTCCTTGAGCGCCTACTACGCAAACCTCTACAACGAATCCGTTCAGCGCGTGTGCAGGCTGCTGATCCAAGAGCACCGCTTTGAGGAAGTAATCGGTATTTGTGACGCCGCTCTGACACATTCCCCGCTGGAGGAATCCATCCATAAGATGCTGCTTTACGCGTATCTTTCCACCGGCCAGCGGAATCAGGCGCTTGACCACTACAATTACGTAATCCAGCTGTTCTACAAGGAACTCGGCGTGGACATCTCCGAATCCATGCGCTCGCTTTACAAGCAGCTCATGAACAGCATCAATAACGTGGAGATGGACCTGAGCGTTATTAAAAATGACTTGCAGGAAAGCGCGGATATCCGCGGCGCATACTACTGCGATTACGATACGTTCAAATCCATCTACCGCATACAGGCGCGTACGGTTACACGCACCGGGAATTCCGTGTACATCGTCCTGTTTACCTTAAACGATCTTGAGGGCGGAATTCCAAATCCAAAGATTGCGAAACTTGCCGCAGAACGTTTGAAAAGCTCAATTTTGGAAAGCCTGCGCAAAGGGGACGTTGTTTCAGCTTACAGCAACACACAGTTTATCGTGATGCTTCCCCTAATCAATTATGAGAACGCGGAAATGGTAGCGAAGCGGGTTCTTCAACGGTTCCGGTTCCGGTACCGCAGGGAAAATGTGAAAGTAACCACCAGAATCAATGCGCTGGACGCCCAGCCGTAAACTAACCAAATCGTGACAGGGGGGACACTATGCGAAAATACAAATATCTCTTCCTTGTGTTTCTTCTTGTCCTGCTTCTTCCTGCCTGTGCTGTGCGGGACACCGAGCTGACCGGACCGGTTTCATCCCCGGTGTCTGCTTCCGCTTCTTCTTTCGTTTCTTCTGCTGCTTCTTCAGCAGCTTCCGCGGCTGCGGAATCCCCGGGCAAGGAAGCTTCCGAAGCGGCGTCCAAAACAGCCGCAGGCGGCGAATCTTCTAAAAGCGCGTCCTCGTGGGTATCGCGGGCGCCAAAGGAATCATCCGCCGCGCCGTCCTCCCGGGTTGCTTCTTCCATGACGATTACATCGTCCCTGCCGCCCATGGCGGCTCCGGCTAAACCGATGCCCCCGGTAACGGCGAAAATGCCGCAGGCCTCCGGCAGCGCGGTATTTTCCAAAAACGGTGCGGAGATTGACTACAGCAATGCCGCCGAAGGATACATAATGGTACGGTACAGCGGCTCGGCGCCAATGAAGGTTCTGGTCTATTTTAACGGCGGCTCTTCCTATTATCAGTACAACATCGCCGGGAACGGCGCTTATGTCACCCTGCCGCTGCAAAACGGAAGCGGCGCTTACCGGGTCCGCTTTATGGAAAATGTTTCGGGAAACAGCTACGCCGAGCTTTGCTCCACGGTGCTGAACGCGGACGTAAGCGGCTCGGGCTATGCCCTGTACCCGAACCAGTTTGTGGATTACACCCGTTCCTCCGCCGCGGTGGCAAAGGCAAAAAGCCTTTGCGCCAACGCTTCCAGCAACGCGCAGAAGGTGGAGGCGATTTACCGGTTTATCACCGGAAATATCAAATATGACTACGCAAAAGCAAAGAGCGTAAAAGCCGGTTACCTTCCCAATGTGGACAGTACCCTTTCTTCGAAAAAGGGAATCTGCTTTGACTATGCTTCCCTGATGGCGGCAATGTGCCGCTCGCAGGGGATTCCCACCCGGCTGGTGATGGGCACAACGGGCGCGGGCTACCACGCATGGAACGAGGTTTACCTCGGCGGGTGGAAACGGTATGATTCCACCTTTGCGGCGGCCGGCCAGTCCGCCGGATATTATACGGCGGAAAAGTATTATTAACGGCGGAGAAATCCGTCCGCTCGTTTAAGAATACAAAGAGAGATCTGCCGAAAAGGCGGTTTGGAGGAAAAGCCATGAAAGACACAACGGTCAGACAGGAAAAAGTGAAGCCGCTTTCCTCGGGCGAGGTTTCCCTTTTCTGCTCGCAGATTGTCCTTCTGCTGAAAGCGGGAATCCCGCTGAAAGAGGGCGTGGGGGAAATCAGCGGCAACGTGGAAGACGAAAATGTGCGGGAACTGATTCGCCGGATTCAGGAAAGCATGGAGCAGAACGGCTCCTTGTACCTTGCGCTGAACAGCACCGGCGCTTTCCCGAAATATATGGTAAACATGGTCAATATCGGCGAGAAAGCGGGCAATCTGGAAAATGTGATGGAAGCGCTCGCGCTGTATTACGACCGTGAAAACAATTTGCGCAGCTGCATCCGCAGCGCGCTTCTGTATCCCTTTATTCTGGTGCTGATGATTGCGGCAGTCATCGCGGTGCTGGTTATTAAGGTGCTTCCGATTTTCCATCAGGTCTTTCTGGACATGGGCTCGGATATCTCGGACACCGCCTCCTCCGTTATGCGGGCGGGTTCCACCATCGGGAGCTGGGCGCTGGCAATCATCCTGATTCTTGCCGTGCTCCTGCTGGCGGTGCTCCTTCTTTATAAAACCGAAAGCGGGTACCGCTTTATTACCGGCTTCCTGCACGATTTTCCGCTGACGCGCAAGCTCTCGGGAAAAATCGCGCTGGCGCGCTTTGCCTCCGTGCTTTCCATGCTGCTTTCCAGCGGCTACGACACCGAAGAGGCGCTGGCGCTTGCGCCGGGCGTTTTAAACAACCGGATTGTGCTGGATAAGGTTGAGCAATGCCGTTCCCTTGTCGCTTCCGGCACTTCGTTTACACAGGCGCTCACCAAGGCGGGCGTTTTCCCGGGCATCTATTCCAGCATGGTGAATATCGGCGACAAAACCGGAAACCTGGACGGCGTGATGAAGCGGCTTGCCGAGCTGTACGGCGACGACGCAAACGAATCCCTGAACCGCGCGGTTTCCATTATTGAGCCGGTCATGGTCGGCGTGCTTTCCGTGATTATCGGCGCGATCCTGCTTTCCGTCATGCTTCCCTTAATGGGGATCATGTCGTCGATCGGATGAACGGGGCGGGTGTAGAATTGATGAAGGAAAAGGGATTATACCGCGGGATTGTGCTTTCCGCTTTCGCTTTCTGCGCCGTGCTCTGCCTGTTCTGGTTCGGCTTTGGAAACGCGCAGCGCGCGAACAGCCGGGAAAAATTACAGGTAACGCAGGCGGCGATTCAAAAGGGGATTGTCAGCTGCTATGCGGTGGAAGGCTTCTACCCGCCGAATATCAAATACCTTGAGGAACATTACGGAATAACGATTGACCATTCAAAATACATTGTCCATTACGAGATGGCGGGCGAAAACGTGATGCCTTCCGTAGAAGTTTTGGAAAAGGACGGCAATTCTTAATAACGGGAGGAAAAACCGATGAACAGCAGAAGTTCCCATTCCGTCAATACGGTATTCGTGCTTTTGATTTTTTGCCTGTTTGCCGTTTGCGCCCTGTTTCTGGTGCTGATCGGCGCAAACAGCTACCGCAGGATTGTGAGCGAAATGGACTCGAACAATGAAACGCGCGCGTCCCTCTCGTATATTTCCAATAAGGTGCACGCGGCGAACGGCGGCAACGTGCGCATTGAAACCCTGAACGGGCAAAAAACGCTGGTCATCCGGTCGAATGAAAACGGACGGGAATACAATACCTATATTTATCTTTACAACGGCTATTTGATGGAGCTTTATACCAAGGCTGACAACGGGTTTACCCCGGGGGACGGGGATAAAATCACACCGCTCACAGCCTTTACCATGGAAAAGGACGGCAGCGAGCTGAAGCTTTCGGTGTGCGGAAAAAACCGCCGCCATCTTTCGCTGAACCTGTTCCTTTCCTGAATCGGGTGATAATATGAAACGCATACCGGGACAGATGAACCCCTTTTTTATTGAAATTATTTTCGTTATCCTGTTCTTCGCTATTTCCGCAACGGCAACCCTTCAGCTTTTTGTGGCGGCAAACAACCGCGCAAAGCAGAGCAGCGACCTGAGCGTCGCGGTGATTCATGCGGAAAACATTGCGGAACAGGTTTTGACCCTGACCTCCCCAAACGAGCTGCCCCCGGCGCTGAAAGATGCCCGGCAGTCGGGCGGGAAATACACGATTGACTACGACAAGAACTGGAAACGGACGCAAGCCAACCCGCGCTATGTGGTCGGCGTGACCTTGAACAAAACGGACACCGCGGGCGGGACCCTTGTCCGGGCAGAGATTGATATAAACCGGCGGCACAACGGAGAAAAAAGGATTTACAGCCTGCATTCCGAAAAATATCTCCCTCGCCGCACAGGAGGTTCGGCGTGAAACAAAAACGGTACTTTAACTGGAGCGTGGGCGCTTCATCCATCCTCATGATCTTTGTTGTCCTCTGCCTGACGACATTCGGAATCCTTTCCTATGTTACGGCGAACGCGGACAATAATCTTTCCACAAAAAATGCGGAAACGGTGGAAAACTATTACAAAGCAACCGCGCTTTCGGAAGAAATGCTGCGGGATATTGACACCGCCTTGCTCGGCGCGGCGAAGGACGCGAAGCAAGCTGCGGAAAGCGGCGACCTTACCCGCCTTTCGAATTACAGCCAGTACCGCGGCCGGCGCGAGCGGGAACCCGCCGCCGCAATTTTGAAAACGGACGCGCCGGAACAGGAAAAAGCCGCGGTTTGCTACCGCGCCTTTGCCGAAATGCTTTTGACAAGGCTGAACGGCGTAACCGTAAAGGCGGAGGAAGACAGCCTTTCTGCCGTATATTTCACACAGGCCGGAGCCGGCCGCCGGATTCAGACCACGCTGATGGTTTTCCCCTACGGGAGCACCGAGCGGTACCAGGTGATCTCTAAAAATCTGGTAAACGCCCAGCCGGTTGAAAGCGGCCTTTTGGACGACGAAACCATCGAACTATGGCAGGGAAACAGTTCCGCGCCAACGGAGTGATTAAATGGAAATTCACATCAGGGAAATTTTAAAAAAAGCCGTCGCAGAGAATGTTTCAGATATTTTCATTATATCGGGATGCCCGCTTTCCTTTAAAACAAACGACGTAATCCACCCGGTTGACCTGGACGCGCTGCGCGCGTACCCGCTGAAGCCGGAGGACACGAGGAAATGCATTGAAGAAATCTATGCGCTGGGCGCCAACCGGGATATGACCCCGTTCCTGCAGTCCGGCGACGACGATTTCTCCTTTTCCATTGAAGGGCTGTGCCGCTTCCGGTGTAACGCCTATTTACAGCGCGGCTCCATGGCCGCCGTGCTCCGGGTTGTCGCGTTCAACCTGCCCGACCCGAAGGTTCTGCATATTCCGGATACGGTCATCGGGCTGAACCGGTGCAAAAAGGGGCTGGTACTCATCACCGGCGCGGCGGGCAGCGGAAAATCCACCACGCTCGCCTGCATTATCGACCGCATCAACCATACGCGCAACAGCCATATCATCACGATTGAGGACCCGATTGAGTTCCTCCATCGGCACGATAAAAGCATCGTGAGCCAGCGCGAAGTGGCGCACGACACCCAAAGCTATGTTCACGCGCTGCGCGCCGCCCTGCGGCAGGCGCCGGACGTTATCCTGCTTGGCGAAATGCGCGATTACGAAACGATTTCCACCGCGATGACCGCGGCGGAAACGGGGCAGCTTGTGCTTTCCACCCTGCATACGGTCGGGGCGGCAAACACCATCGACCGCATTATCGACGTTTTTCCGCCGAACCAGCAGCAGCAGATTCGGGTGCAGCTTTCCATGGTTTTGCAGGCGGTTGTTTCCCAGCAGCTTCTTCCCGCGGTGGACGGCACCCTGATTCCCGCCTTTGAAATCATGCTGGTGAATCCCGCCATCCGCAATATGATACGCGAAGCAAAGGTCCATCAGCTCGACAACGCCATCCATTCCGGCGCGGGCGAGGGAATGATCAGCATGGACTCTTATCTGCTGAAGCTTTTTCACGAAGGGAAAATCACAAGGGAAACCGCGCTGATTTACGCGGCAAACCCCGAGAACCTTTCGAAAAAAATAAATTAGGGGGCTTTGGACGATGGGACTCCGCCCAAAACCCCGCAAACTTTTGAAAAAGTTTGACCAAAACTTTCAAGTATTTTCCGAAAGTCCTGCGCCAACCGGTGATTCAAAAGAAAGGTTGGCACCCCGGCAGGGCAGTCTGTGTGCCGGGGCGCCATAAGTAAGGCACCACATCTCCATGGGATGGAGATAAGTCGTACGCTGAGTTAGTGCCGGCTTTTTCCCCGGCGGGCCAGAAACGCCGGGGAGCCGGAAGCAACTATATGGTTTCGCACACACCAAGGAATTGCAAGGAGTGTGAAGAGGCTTATTA
>JAAYWU010000141.1 GCA_012516295.1 Clostridiales bacterium
AAAATATCAATCATACCATTGAAAACATGCGCAAGGCAGAGGAAATGATTGAAGAAACTTCCGACGAAACCATGCGGAGAAATCTCATAGCGAAAAATGAGAACCGTGAAGAAGCGCTTAAAGGAATGCGCAGGGAAATCCGCGAGGAAGCCATTGCCCGCGAAAACGGGTATAAAGCATAACGATTGGTTCTTTAATATTGAATAAACGGTTTAAAAAAGGCGCGCAGCGAAACGGCTGCGCGCCTTCTTTTATATTCTGTACGATTAAATAGGCTCTTAGGCGGATTCCCTGCCCTGCTTGGATTCTGTTAATTTCCTGATCACTTCTTCCGGCGACAGGTTCGATTTTTCCAGCAAGCCGGCAAGCTCAGCAAGTTGGGATTGTTTTTTCTCATTTAATAGCGATTGTTTTTTCGCCTCTAAATCTTTTATTTTCATTTGAATATTTTTTTGGCGTCTGCTCAGTTCTTCTATTTCTTTATTGATACCAGCGATTCTTTCCTCTATGGATTTTTGAACTCCACGCGGCATAAAAACAACTCCTTTATGTTTAATACTGTTTACACACATTATAGTCGGTCCCAAAAGTAATTATGCATTTGTGTATTAAAAACAAAGGGGAAATCCGGAAACTATCGTAAAACGGAACGCAGCACGAATCGCAGGAAAAGCAAACTTTAGAGTTCGTCGCTGTCCTGGGCGGCACGCAGGTTGTCGATTTCTTTTAAAATGCCCTGCTGCCGCTCACTAAACAGAAGTCCTTTATTATAAACATAATAGGAGTCGCAGCCGTTTTCCAGAATGAACCGCGAGCTGTAAAAGTTTACCGTAAGCTCCGTAACAAAAATCACCATTTCCTGGCTTTCGCCGAATGCCGCCTCCATAAAACGGAATGCGTGTTCCAGCGCGTCGGAAACCGAAGCGATTTCTTCCTTGCGCTTCGCGGTTTCTTCCCCGAAGCGCTCCTTTACGAGCGCAAACGCGGCGTCCGCGTCGCGCAGGTCCTTCATTTTCAGCGCTTCCGCATAGCCTTCCAGCGTCCGGACGCAACGGCGGGTAATTGTTTCTTCCTCACCGCCTGCCTGCCCGTTTTCCTTGCGCCGGGCAAGCGCATCCTCGGCACTCTGCGCCAACTGCCGCAGCGAAGCATCCGGAGTGCCGCCGGGCAGAAGGGCTTTCCATTCCTTCAGCCGCGCAAACAGATCTTCCGTATACCGGTCGGTCAGGTAGGCCTGCCGGCAGAATTCGTTCAGCTTGCTTAACAGCAGGCCGATGACACTCAGCTTTTCATCGAACGGTGCTAAACGCAGTTTTGTAACCGCCTCATCCGAAAAATGCCCGTTGAGGATTTCGTCCACACGGTAATCGTCGCGGTATTTGTTGTAGAGCTCATAATAATTGGCAAAGTCCTTTGCAATGGCCGGGTTTTGGATATACTGGAGTACCAAGTCCTGCCCGATCGGAAGCGAAAGCGCTTCGTATACGCCGATTATTTCGGAGAGGTCCTCCCAGCCGCGCGCCGTTGCAAACAGAATCCCGTCGGGCGTGGTTTCCATCCGGTAAAAGTTTTCTTTCCGGATTTCCAGGTAAGAGAGGATCGCGCCATGGATGGACTGCCGGTAGGCGTACTCCTTCCAGACGGCGAAATCCGGCTCAATCTCTATCTTCCGCACCCTGTCCAGCGTAACAATGTCAAATTCCCGCACCGAGCGGTTGTATTCGGGCGGGTTTCCCGCCGCTACGATCACCCAGCCCTCCGGCACTTTCTGGTTCCCGAAGGTTTTGCCCTGAAGAAACTGGAGCATGGTCGGGGCCAGCGTTTCGGAAACACAGTTGATCTCATCGATGAACAAGATACCCTCCTGAAGGCCGGTGCTCTCCATTTTATCGTAAACAGAAGCGATGATTTCACTCATGGTATACTCCGTTACCGAACGCTCCTGCCCGCCGTATGTTTTCTGAACAATGAACGGCAGGCCCACGGCGCTTTGCCTTGTGTGGTGGGTAATGGTATAAGCCACCAGCGCGACCCCGCATTCCCGGGCGGCCTGCTCGATAATCTGCGTTTTTCCCACACCGGGAGGGCCCATCAAAAGCAGCGGGCGCTGGCGGATGGGCGGAATGCGGTAATTCCCGTTTTCATCCCTTTGCAGATAGGCCCGCACCGTGTTTTTAATTTCCTCTTTTGCGTATTTAATATTCATAATGAGGCAGTTCCTCCCAATCATCAATTTGGCTGTCCTCCGGGGGTTCCGGAAGCTCCCCGAAGTCCCCCGGCTCCAGAATCAGCTTCATAGCCCACGGCGGAACGTCGGCGTCGGTGTAATCCTCCCGCAGGAATACAAACGCAACGTCATAGGGCGGGCGGCGCTGCGGAAAAACGCCCCGGCCGTCCGTAAAATAAATCAGCCCTTTCAGGCGGCGGAACGCTTTTTCCGCAAGCAGTTCGTCCACATAGCGGAATACCGGGCGGAAATCGGTGCCGCCGTTCCCAATCAGTTCAAAATGCTCCATGTAATCCCGCAGTTCCGCTTCATTGGTGATTTTCCGGTCGGAGCGCACAGCTTCGTCGCACTGGATAATATGAATATTGACCTTCCGGAAAAAGCTCTCCGTATCCTTTAACACCAAATAGGTCTGCTCCAAAAAGGCTTTGACCAGCCGGCCCGAGCAGGACATGGAGGTATCCACCGCAATGACAAAGTCCTCGATTTTCAGGGCTTCCCGCGTCTCCTGCGGCTCAATCAGCGGCAGATTCCCGTACAGGCGCATCCCATAGGAATAAAACCCCGGGTCAAACGAATCCAAGTCCAAATGAGGCTCCTCACGAAGGACGGCAAACTTCTGCAGGAAACGGCGGTAGTCGTACCGCTCGCGGTTTTCCACCCGCACCTGCTGCAGCAAAGCCTCGGACTGCTGCGCCGGGGCGCGCGAAAGGGTTTCCATGTCCGTCTGCATTTTCCGGCTGATATCGTCCCAATTCTGCCGGGGAGAGGGCGCGCCGGCGGGCGGTTTTTCGTCCGGGTCCGGCCAGAAGGAATGGTCGTCGATGCGGAATTCGCGTTCCAATTGTTCGCGCTGCCGCGCCGGCAGGCGCATTTCCTCCAACATGATGTAAATTCCTTCCGCTGTGGGCACTTTGAGCCTTGCGCGAAGGGTATCGTAAAAATTCTGCCGGAAGCTCGTGGAGGCAAGCCGGACGCTACGGTATGGAAGGCCGTCCAGCACAAATTCCATCGCAATATCACAGGCAAGATCCCAGAGCGCCCGATCTTCCCGCCGGGGTTTCCAAAGGTGGCGGAACACGCAATGAAGCACCAAGTGAAGATACCCCCGGTTTACAAGAGCGCGGTTCCTGCGGTAACGGTCAATCAGCTTGTCCGGGTCGTAATAAAGAGCGGTTCCGTCCGTTCCCATAAACGCGGTGGAAGGCCGCATCTCGTAAGTAAAGACGCTGAGCGCAAGGTCCAGAAACCGCATATGAAGGTAGAGTTCTGCGCGCGACGACGTCAGAATCTCATTGCCGATTTTTCGGACCCGCTCTTCCATTTCTGCCTGCATGGCTTTGCCTCCTTTCTTTTCCTATTGTACTACAAATCAAACACTTTTTCCTTCGGGGCAAAACGGGCGTGCTGTTCGTTGAGTAAAACGCTCAGACACTCCGCGCGCCCCCTGCGCGCCGCTTCTTCCACCGCCGCGCCGATGCTCTCCCGCGTTAATATCCCGTTTTCGGCTAAAAACACAAGCCCCTCCGGGTCGTCGTCCGTAATCAAAAGGCCCGCGGCGGCAGCAGTGTTTTCTTTTAAATGGTCCCGGTACTGTTTTGCGGCAGCCTCTGAAAGATGAAAAGGATGCCGCAGGCGTTCCAGCGCGATGCGCAGCGCCGTGGCAGGCTCGGCCTCAATCTTTGCCATTGGAAACTGCTGATCGTAATACAACGCGTCCACCCGGTTCCCCTGAAAACATTGCCGGTAACGGTAACCCGCGCCATGGATGAAATGCTCAAAGATATGCGCGGGAGCGTTTTCCACGGATTCCTCAAAATATTCGGGAAAAATCCAAACAGCGGTTTCGCCGCCGCCCTGAAACACAACACGCACCTCCTGCTGTATTTCCGTTAAAAGGCCGGGCAGGCAGGTCTGCTCGTCCGGGGAAGCGGAAAAGCGGATTTCCTTCAGCGCGCCGCAGTTCATAAAGGCGCCGTTGCCGATGCGTGCCGCGCCCGCACGAAGGCGGAGGCGTTCCAGCGCGGTGCAGTTATAAAACGCGTACTCCCCGATAACCTGTACCCCGGGGGGCAGATGCACTTCCCGAAGGAACGCGCCGCCGAGAAACGTTTCCCCGATTCCCGGCGCTGGCGCGCTTCCCTGGGCAGAGCGGATTTCCAACCCGGGCGGCAAACGTCTGGCGGCGGCGCCCGGAGCGGAAAACGCGTATGCGCAGATTTCCCGAACCGGCAGGCCGTCAACGCATTCCGGAATGGAAACGACGGAGCCGGCGCCCTCGCATGAAAGGACCGCCGCTCCGTTTGGAACCAATATATATTGTATCTTCAAACCGAAGCATCCCTTCTGTTGCACAAATTCGTATTTCGCGGCTCATACAAAAAGGGGGCGCAAACCCGGTGGGTTCGGCTCCCAAATGCTTTTAAAATCTTGGAAATCGCTGCGCCGCTTTTTTGATTATTATACTACAAACCCCCGTAAAATTTAAGCGTTTTCAAGGAAACTTCCTCTGTTTTATTCTTATAACCGCAAATTCTCTGAAACATAGAAGTTTTTCTTGCTAATATCCCATAAATCATGTAAGATAAGAAGTACTTTGCTCTTCGTGAATAAGAAAAACGGCAGGTCAAAACCAGCCGCATTCGCTTTACTCGCAAACGGATAAGGATGATAAAAGTATGGATACAAAAAAGAGAAGTTTAATGATTGCGCTTATGACGGCGATGTTCCTAGGCGCTGTGGAAGGAACGGTCGTAACGACTGCGATTCCGACAATTGTCAAGGATTTGCAGGGATTCCAGATGATCAGCTTCGTCTTTTCGGTTTACTTACTGGCATCCGCAATTACAACGCCGATTTACGGGAAGCTCTCCGACCTTTACGGCAGGAAAAACACCCTCTCCATTGGAATATTCATTTTTATAACCGGTAGCTTCCTGTGCGGATTATCCCAGAACATGTATATGCTGATCGGGTTCCGCGTCCTTCAAGGACTGGGCGCCGGTTCGATTTTTACGGTTACATACACCATTGTGGGAGATGTTTTTACGCTGGAAGAACGGCCAAAGGTACAGGGAATGCTCGGCACAGTGTGGGGAATTGCCAGCCTGGCGGGTCCGTTCCTCGGCGGTATCATCATTGAAACGCTGACCTGGCATTGGATTTTCTTTATCAATATTCCTTTTGGCATTCTTTCGGTAATCCTTCTTCAAAAGAACATCCGGGAAAGCTTCGAAAAGAAAAAGCAGCCCTTTGATTTTGGCGGAATCATTACTTTGTCCGCGGCAATGCTGATCTTTTTAAATATGTTTCTATCAATGAATACGGGAAACACAAACCAGAAGTATTCTTTCATCGTGTCGATAACATTGACGCTTTTTCTGCTGTTCCTGTTTTACAAAATTGAGAAAAAAGCAAAGGAGCCGATTTTCCCTTTTGATATATTTACAAAAGAAAGCACGCTTGCGAATATCATTTGCTTTCTGGCCTCCACGATTATGATCGGTATGGATTGCTATATGCCGATTTACCTGCAGAACGTACTCGGCTTCAGCGCGAAAATATCCGGATTAAGCATGGCGCCGATGTCGATTTCGTGGCTCATCGCATCGGTCGTCCTCGGAAGATGCATGGTGCGGCACGGCGGAAAGGCGGCAAACCTGATTTCCACCGGCATTCTTCTGGTCAGCACCCTGTGCCTGCCGACTTTAGGAACAAAGTCCCCCTTGGTCTTCGTTTTGCTCTACGTTTTTATAATGGGGTTCGGCCTTGGGGGCGTTTTCACGATTTTGACAATTATGATACAGCAATCCGTGGAATACAATAAAAGAGGCGCCGCAACCGCCGCGAATTCCCTGGTAAAGACATTGGGGGAACCCATCGGGGTCAGCATTTCCGGAAGCATTTTCAATTTATTTCTTACAAAATTCTTTGTGGAACGGGGCATTCAGGGGGTGGACCCCGGGAATTTATACAAGTCCTCTGCAACCCATCCCGCCGTCACCGGCGAACTGACAAAGGAAGCCTTAAACAGTTCCCTTCATGTCCTGTTTATCCTGTTTCTCATCCTATCCATCCTGTGCATGATTTTATCCATCTGCATACCGGATAAAAACAAGGCTTCGGATTAACGGGCTTTACAAAAACAAAATCACCCGGTGAAACCCGCATTGCGGATTTTCCGGGTGATTTTTACGCATATTGAGCAGGGAATACCGGTACGGCTCCCCTGCCTAAAAGCCGATCAATCGGGGAGAAAAAGCGGGACAAACTGGAAGGTGGTGCAGTCCACCAGCCCGCGGTCCGTTAGGCGAAGCTCCGGAAGGCAGGCAAGCGGAATCAGCGCCATTGTCATAAACGGCGAAACGATGTTGCACCCGATCTGTTTCCAGGCGGCGCTTAAACTCTCCACAATCCTGCTCATTTCTTCCAGCGGCTTGTCGTTCATCAGGCCCGCAATCGGGAGCGGCACCGTCCCCAGCACCTTGCCGTTCTGCACGGCGGTCCTGCCGCCTCCGCCTGCAATCAGCGTGTTCGCCGCCAGCGCCATATCTTCGTCGTTGGTTCCGATCACCAGCAGGTTATGCGCGTCATGCGCAACGGTGGAGGCCATCGCGCCGCACCGGATGCCAAAGCCCTTTACAAAGCCGAACCCGCCTTTTCCGGTTTCGTGGTGGCGTTCAAAAACCGCGGTTTTCAGAACATCCTGCGTTGTGTCGGACGAAACCTGACCGTCCTGCACCTTCAATTTTATATGGCGCTCAAAGGTGCCGACCCGCTCCGGTATAATTTCAATCACGCGCGCGGTTACCTCCTGCCCTTCTGCAGGAATCCGGAAGGACTCTGGCGTGATCGTGCCGCGGACATGCATGGATTTTGTCGCCCATTCCGGATAGCGGTATTCGCCCAGTTCCTCTGTCAGCTTTCCGTTTTCCGCCGCGGTTTTGCCGTCGATTAGAACCCTTGTAATCTCCAGCTTCTCCAGATCGTTAATAAATACGATATCCGCGCATTTTCCGGGCGCGATGGAACCGAGATCGTTGTCCATCTGGTAGCATTGGGCACAGTTGATCGTCACCATCTGTATGGCCGTAACGACGTCGATGCCCTCCTGCACCGCGCGGCGCACAATGTGGTCAAGGTGCCCCTGGCTTAAAAGCGTGTACGGGTGCGTGTCATCCGATATGAGCACCGCGAAGCGGGTGTCAATCTTATGCTCCGTAATGCTTTTTGCCACTTCATGCAGGTCGTGCCACGCGGAGCCTTCCCGGAACATGGCGTACATGCCCAGACGCATTTTTTCAAGTGCGTCTTCCTCGCGGGTGGACTCGTGGCAGCAGCGCACGCCGGAAGCAATGTAGGCATTCAGGCCCTTTCCGGTTTCCGCCATGGAGTAATGGCCGGTTATGATTTTATTCGCCTTCAGGGTTTCCGCCAGTTCGCCGTGCGCATGTTCGCTGGAAGACAGGACGCCCGGGAAATTCATCATTTCGCCCAAGCCGACCACGCTGTCCCATTTCATCGTCTCCGCCACTTCCTTCGGCCCGATAAAAGAGCCGGTGTCCTCGAATCCCGGAACTGCCGGAACACAGGACGGCGTGGTTACCATTGTTTTCAGCGGGGTCCGCTTGGCGTCTTCAATCATGCATTGAACCCCGCCAAGCCCCAGCACATTACAGATTTCATGGGGATCCATATAAATTCCGATCGTTCCGTGCGGCACAACCGCGCGGGCGTACTCCCCCACACTCATCATGGAGGATTCCACATGAATATGCCCGTCCAGGAACCCGGGGGCGATGTACTGCCCCTGCGCGTCGATTACCGCTGTGCTTTCGCCGATACAATGCTCCGCATTGCCCACCAGCGCAATCCTTCCGCTGGCAATCGCAACATCCGTATCCGGAAGGATTTCGCCCGTGCAAACATTAATCAGCTTTGCGTTGCGAATGACTGTTTCGGCGGGTTGTCTTCCCTGCGCAACCGCGGCAAGGGTTTGGCTGCATTCCCAAAGCGGGGATGCGCAAAATTTGTTTATCATCTGTAGACCTCCAGTATTTTTGGTGTATTTATGTATGCTGTTTTTGAC
>JAAYWU010000142.1 GCA_012516295.1 Clostridiales bacterium
ATATAAATCTGCTCCCATCGGTCATGAATTTCCAGCGCCGCGGCAAAATGGCGGCGGGCCGCCTCCAGCCCTGCAAAAGTCTGGTGCAGGTTTTCGTCATTCAGAATTGCAGCAACGCTGAATTCTTCTTCATCATAAAGCGGAAAGTTGATAACACCGGCGCTTTTTTCCGGAACGATCACGCCTTCCAGCGAATTGTCCAAGCAGTTATGAATCAGCTCGACATGAAAGCTTCTTTCAAGCGCATCTGCGCAAATGTTTCCGACAATATCCGCTACTGCAACGGATGGATAACCGTCTAAGCGGACAACCGTACGCAGACGGCTGAAATTTGACTCAAAAAAGCTCGCATAGCCCCTTGCGCTATTGGACCGGATATAATAATTTAATGTATATTCGGGCAAAATATCCCCTCCTCACTTATCATGCCGGCTAATTCCATGGTACTCAGGAAGACTGTTTGCTTGGAAAGAACGGCATATCTATCAAATTATATGTCACAGCTTTTATTCCATGCATAAAAACAGCGAACCCGGTTTTCAGGTTCGCTGAATGTTTATTTCTTCTTCTGTTTTTCTGCGATATCCCTTGCGACAACAATGCCGGTCACAGAAGCCTGCATCAGGCCCCGGGTGATTCCGGCCCCGTCTCCCACGGCGTACAGGTTTTTAATCGCCGTTTCAAAATTATTCCCAACGGATATCTTCGAAGAATAGAATTTCACTTCTACGCCGTAGAGCAGCGTATTTTTGGAATACAGTCCAGGCGCCAGCTTATCGAAGGCCCGCAAAGACTCCACAATGCTTGTCAGATGGCGATGCGGCAGCACAAATGAAAGATCACCCGGCACCGCGTTTGTAAGGGTCGGTATCGTCGTGGACTTTTTCAGCCTTGTATAATCCGTACGCCTGCCGAGAAGCAGGTCGCCAAGCCGCTGCACCATAATACCGCCGCCGGTCAGCATATTGCCAAGCTGCGCGATATAGCGCCCGTATTCAATCGGCCGTTTGAACGGTTCCGTAAACTTGGTGGAAACAAGCAGCGCGAAATTGGTGTTTTCGCTGTGCTTATCCTCGTCCGCATAGGAATGGCCGTTCACAACCGCGATTCCCCCGTCGATTCCCCCGTCGTAATGCTCCTCGCTGTCAATCCCGCCGGGGTTCATGCAGAAGGTGCGGACCTTATTTTCAAACGTATCCGAGTAATATACCAGCTTAGCCTCGTACAGGTTTTTCGTCAGGTGATCCATCACCGCGTTCGGGACTTCTACACGCACGCCGATGTCCACTTCGTTGTTGATGGTCGTAAGATTATTCTCCTGCGCGATACGCGCAAGCCAATCCGCACCGCCGCGTCCCGGAGCGATAACGACATAAGGCGCGCGCACCAGCGTGCGCTCCCCCTTGGAATCAATAAGCCATACGCCCTGCGCTTTTCCACCCTCCACTTCAATCGTATCCGCCTTAGTATGCTCGCGGAATTCAAAATTCGGACGGCTGGAAAGATAGCGATACATACCGCGCAGAACTTCAAAGGAATATTCGGTTCCCATGTGGCGTACCGGGCAGGGGATCAGCCGGATGTTCTCTTTGCGCGCCTGATAGGACACTTTTTCCGCAAATTTGTCGCTTTTTCCAAACACCTTACGCGGCGCTCCATAATGGAGATAGATCTCATCCGCATAATGAATCAATTCCCTTGCTTTTGCAACCGGCATGTAATCGGTAATGTTGCCGCCGACTTCCTCCGAAAGGGAAAGCTTTCCGTCGGAAAACGCGCCGGCCCCCGCCCAGCCGTTCATAATATTACAGGTAGGGCAATGGGCGCACTGTCCGGAAGTCCTTGCCGGACAGGCGCGGCGGTCAATCGCGCTGCCCGAATCGACAAGCAGCACCCGTTTTTCAGGGGCAAGCTTATCCATTTCCAAGGCAGTAAAAATGCCGGCTGGGCCGGCTCCGATTACGATTACGTCATAATCAAACATATCTTCAACCCCACGTCTTAATTTTGAGCAAAACATAGGTATTATACCATTAATAAGAAATATGTCAAATACTTTCTTCAATCATGCGGGAAAGCGTCCGCTCAAATGCTTCATCATCCTGTTTGGTACGTTTTCTGATTTTCCCGGTTCTTCCACCGGCGCGCCGCACTTCTTGGCCGAGCGCGCGTTCGAAAAGAAGGCGGTCCATGTTGGAATTGTCGTAAATCATCCCGTTCTGGTTCAGCACCTTCGCTTCCTTGGCAAGGGCCATTGCCGCCACGCCGAAATCCTGGGTAACGACGATATCCCCGGATTCAATCAGGTTGACAAGGCGGATATCCGCGCTGTCACGCCCCTTGTCAACGGTAATAACGGTGCTGTAACCGTCATGAATCTCGTGGCTGGTATCAATCAGCATTGTAACCGGAAGAGCTTTTTCACGCGCCAGCCGAACGATAATTTCCTTTACCGGGCAGGCATCCGCATCTACCAGAATTTTCATTGACCATCGCCGCCTTCAAAATTATACCACTTTCATTATAGCACAAATCCCAAAAATTTTTTAATTATAACAGTATTGTAATGAATTTGTTACAGATTTAATACTTACATTGACATTTGTATGCCTCCGGCATATGATTTATTGGTAAACGTCTACCCGAAAGAAGGAGATTTATGCGAAAACCCGTCCTTTTACTCTGGCTTGCCTTGTGCATGATCGCTCTTGCCGCATGTACGGCCAAGGCGGAACCTTCTTCCGTACAATTGGCACTATCCGCGCCTTTGGAAGACGCTGCTGCGCAAATCGTTTATACAAATGAAGAACTGGGCTTTTCCTTTGCCATACCGGACAGTTGGGAAACGGAAAATTATAAAGCGGTCGTCAGCGAAAAAACGCTGAAGGATGGTTCAAAAAAGACAACCATCTCCTTTGAGTTTCAAGGAGATGCGGAAAACCCTTTGCTCGCCATTTCTCTTGTTCCCAAAAAATCGTGGGAGTCGGCTAAACACACATCAAAACCGATCTATCTTGGCACAAAGGGAAATACTGTCTATATTGGTAAGCTGCCAAAGGAATGTCCCTACGACGTAGGAACGAAGGCAGACCTATACAACAGCATGATTCTCCCGACGGAAGAAGTAAAGAAACGGTTCAAAATATTAAATACCGATTCACAATAACAGTAGCTGCCAGAAAACTGGCAGCTTTTTTATAAGATCGGGATGATCTCGTCCAGCGTTTTAACACAGGCATACAGCATTTTATTCAGTTCCGGATTAGGCTTCACCATATCCGGAACCATTACCGTTTTCATGCCTGCGCGGTAAGCCGAGGTGATTCCGTTGAGGGAATCTTCAACCGCCATGCATTCCGCGGGCGGAACCCGAAGCGAGGCCGCCGCTTTCAGATAAATATCCGGGTCCGGCTTGCTTTTTTCCAGCATATCCCCGCACACAATCGAATCAAAGTACGAAAGCGTATTCGTGCTTTTCAAATGGTGCAGCGTGGTTTCCCTCTGTGTGGAGGTTGCAACCGCTATTTTATAGCCGTTATCCTTCAGATAATCCAATAAAGTGTAAAGCCCCTCTTTCACCGGAACCCCATTTTCCGCAAGGTATTCCTTGAAGTATTTGGTGCCGAGTTTGATAAAGTCCTCATAAGGGAAATCCTTGCCATAGGTTTCTTTGAATGCTTTTTCCACATATTCGTAGGTGAATCCCATAAGCTGCGCGTAGATTTCATGACCATCCGCGCAATGAAGCTCTTTTCCGGCTTTTTCCCAAGCCTGCATCTTGACGCGTTCCGTATTAAACATTGTGCCGTCCATATCAAATATTACTGCTTTGATCATTACAACCTCACCTTTTATTTTAAGGGCGGAAGCAAGTTCTGTCCGTTTTGAATTTTGCTGTAATTATACAATACCCCGTCGTCCAAGTCCAGCCGGATGTGGGCGGAAGCAGCCTTTTCCAGCCTCCCTTCGTACTGCTCCAGCCGGCGGAGCCGTTTCACCCGCGCCGCTGATTTCCCTTTGGTGCCCCCGCGGTTGAGCGTTTTTTCCAGCCGCAGCCGGGCTTCCTTAAAATAGCCCAGCACGTTGCAAAGGGTATCTTCGTGATACGAATGCATATAGCAAAGCACCCTGCACCCGCCGCCGTTAAAAAGCCAATAGATCGGCCTTTTTTTATACAGCCTGCAATGCTCCTGGTAAAAGGAATACGTATAATACGCC
>JAAYWU010000143.1 GCA_012516295.1 Clostridiales bacterium
GATGCTTGTGGTCGCCCTGCTCAGCACGGTGTGCAGCGTTCTTGTCAGCCTTATTGCCGCGCGTGTGGCGGCAGGGGTGTGTCGGACGCTCCGTTTGGACCTGTTTGAGAAGATTGAATCGTTTTCCAATGCGGAATTTGACAAGTTTTCGACTTCTTCTTTAATTACCCGAACAACCAATGATATTACGCAGGTGCAAACGCTGATTGTCATGGTCATCCGTATGGTTTTTTACGCGCCCATCCTCGGTACCGGCGGCGTTATCCGCGCGCTTTCGAAAAGCAGGTCCATGTCCTGGGTTATTGCGCTGGCGGTATGCTGCCTTTTGCTTCTGGTTTTGTTTATGTTTGTGTTCGCGCTGCCCCGGTTCCGCATTGTGCAGGGGCTGATTGACCGGCTGAACCGGATCGTCCGCGAGAATCTGGAGGGCATGCTGGTTATCCGGGCGTTCAGCACCCAGCGGTTCGAGGAACAGCGCTTTGATAAGGCAAATCTCGATCTGACGGATACCAATTTGTTTATTAACCGGATTATGTCGTTTATGATGCCGACCATGATGCTGATTATGAACCTGACAACGGTTTTGGTTATCTGGGTCGGTTCATGGCAGGTATCCGCGCTGCGGCTTCAGGTGGGCGATATGCTTGCCTATATGCAGTATGTTATGCAGATTGTTGTGGCGTTCCTGATGATGGCGATGATGTTTATCCTGCTTCCCCGCGCGTCCGTTTCCGCCGACCGGATTGCCGACGTACTGGAAACAAATCCGTCCATTGTAAATCCGGAAAACCCCAAGACGCCCGAATCTTGCCGCGGCGTTGTCCGCTTTGAACATGTTTCGTTCCGGTATCCGGGCGCGGAGGAGGAAGTCCTGCACGATATCGATTTCACAGCCAGCCCGGGCCAGACGACGGCGTTCATCGGTTCGACCGGTTCCGGAAAATCCACGGTGGTGAACCTGCTGCCGCGTTTTTATGACCCGACGGACGGGCGGATTACCCTCGACGGCGTGGATATCCGCGAATATGACCTTCACGCGCTGCGAAAGCAAATCGGGTATGTACCGCAGAAGGGCATCCTGTTTTCCGGAACAATTCGGAGCAATCTGGCCTATGCCGACCCGGACGCTGTCACTTTAGAGGAAATTTCCGAAGCGGCGCAGACCGCGCAGGCGATGGAATTTATCGAAACCAAGCCCGACGGCTTTGACACGGAGATTGCACAGGGCGGCTCCAATGTGTCCGGCGGGCAGAAACAGCGGCTTTCCATTGCGCGTGCGTTGGTGAAAAAGCCGCAGATTTACATATTTGACGACAGCTTTTCCGCGCTCGACTTTAAGACGGACGCGAAGCTCCGCGCGGCACTACGCGAGAAAACCGGCTGGGCGACAACATTGATTGTCGCGCAGCGCATTTCCAGCATTATGTATGCCGACCAGATTATCGTTCTGGACAACGGCAGGATTGCGGGAAAGGGAACCCACAGGGAACTGATGGAGAATTGCGAAGTGTACAGGGAAATCGCGCTCTCCCAGCTTAGTAAGGAGGAGCTTGCATGAGTGAACCAAAACAGGCTCCCCGCATGGGCGGCTTCGGTCACGGCGGGATGGGCGCTCCGGGTGAAAAGGCAAAGAACTTCAGCGGCACCATGACAAGGCTTTTCCATTACGCCGACGAGTACCGCACGCCGATGATTGTTGTTTTCATTTTGGCCGCGGCTTCCTCGGCGTTTTCCATCCTTGGGCCGAAGCTCCTTGGAAAAGTAACCACCAAGCTGTTCGAGGGCCTTATGGCCTACGCCCTGGGAACCGGGCTGCTGACGGATTTTAAATATATCGGGAGCCATATCCTGCTTTTGGTCGGGCTCTACCTCTTGTCCGCCGCGTTTTCCTATTTGCAGGGATACATTATGTCCGGTGTTTCCATGAAGATTACCTACCGCCTCCGGAAGGACATAACGGAAAAAATCAACCGCATGCCGCTTCGCTACTTTGACTCGCGCACCCACGGCGAAGTGCTTTCCCTCGTCACCAACGACGTGGATACGATTTCGCAGACCCTGAACCAGTCGCTGACCCAGCTCATCACTTCCGCCGCGACGATTCTCGGCGTGCTAATCATGATGCTTTCCATCTCCTGGCTGATGACGCTGGTCAGCTTCCTGATTCTGCCGCTTACGGGTGTCCTGCTTGGCGGGATTATGAAGCCGGCACAGAAGCAGTTCCGGCAGCAGCAGGAATACCTCGGCCATATTAACGGGCATGTGGAGGAAAATTTCTCCGGCCATAATGTTGTCCAGGTTTTCAACGGGGAAGCAAAAGCGGTTGAAACCTTTAAAAAATATAATGAAAAGCTCTTTGAATCTGCGTGGATTTCCCAGTTTTTAACCGGCATGATGATGCCGGTCATGACCTTCGTGGGAAATCTGGGTTACGTGGTTGTTTGCATTCTTGGCGGCTACCTTGCGGTGAAAAAGACGATTACGGTCGGCGACGTGCAGGCGTTTGTCCAGTATGTCCGCCAGTTTACGCAGCCGATTGCGCAGCTTGCCAATATCATGAATACGCTCCAGTCCACCGCCGCCGCCGCGGAGCGCGTCTTTGCGTTTTTAGCGGAGGAGGAGGAAATTCCGGAAACCGAAACGCCGGTCATCCCCGAGGCAGTACAGGGAGCTGTGGAGTTTAAGAATGTCCGGTTCGGTTATACCGAGGATAAAATCATTATCAAGGACTTTTCCTGCAAGGTTCGCGCGGGCCAGTCCATTGCCATCGTCGGCCCGACCGGAGCCGGAAAGACCACGATTATTAAATTGCTGATGCGCTTTTACGAGCTGAACAGCGGCGATATCCTGATCGACGGGCATTCCATCCGGGACTACACCCGGGAAGGGCTGCGCAGCATGTTCGGGATGGTGCTTCAGGACACCTGGCTCTATAACGCAACCATCATGGAAAATATCCGTTACGGCTCTTTCGATAAAACGGATGAACAGGTGATTGCGGCGGCAAAGGCGGCGCATTGCGCCGAATTTATCCGCGCCCTGCCGGACGGCTACCGGATGGTTCTGAATGAAGAAGCAACCAATATTTCGCAGGGGCAGAAACAGCTTCTGACCATTGCGCGGACGGTGCTCTCCGACCCGAAAATCCTGATTCTCGACGAGGCGACCAGCTCGGTTGATACCCGTACCGAGGTAATGATTCAAAAGGCGATGGACGCGCTGATGCAAAACCGCACCAGCTTTGTCATTGCCCACCGGCTGTCCACCATCCGCGGCGCGGATTTGATCCTTGTCATGAAGGACGGGGACATCGTGGAACAGGGCAACCATGAAGAACTGCTGGCAAAGGGCGGATTTTACGCCAGCCTGTATCAGTCCCAGTTCGAAAACGGAGAGGAAGATGAGACAGGATAAAACTTTTCCCGTCGTATTATCACAGATTGAAGGAAAAGAGGTACATATATGAAAAAGTTCAAGAAAATAGGAATCATCCTGCTTTTCGTCCTGGTTATCGGCGGCTGTGCAGGAGCATTCTACTATTTTTCGGTTAATGCCAATCTTTTGAAAACAGACAACGCGAAGGTAACGGCGAAAATGTACACCGTAACCGGCACATCCTCCTCCAAGCTCCTGGAATGGGATGTTTCGAAGGGGGACTTTGTGGTGAAAAATCAGGTTCTTGGCCGCCAGGAAACCCTGCCGAACATTACTTCTCCGATTAACGGCACGGTGGTCAAAAGCGACGCCATTGTCGGCCAGCTTGCGGGCCCCACGACCCAGCTTGCCGTTATCGCGGACACCGACGATATGTATATCGGCGTAAATATTGAAGAAACCGAGATTGCGAAGGTGGCGGTGGGCCAGAAAGTGGATGTGACGATCGACGCGTACGGAAAGCGCGTGTTTTCGGGTAGGGTAACGGAAATCGACACCGCCACACAGACCTATTTCAGCAACGGTATGACCAGCTTTTCCACCAGCGGGGACTATACCAAGGTAAAGCAGTTGATTCCGGTTAAGGTTGTCATCGACAACCCGGACGAACTGCCCCTGATGTACGGCATGAACTGTGAAGTTGCCATTCATCTGCATTGAGAAAGGAGGGATAGAACAATGAAAAGAGGAATTTCCATTATCCTGTGCGCGGCGGCGCTTCTTACCTTCCTGACCGCGTGCAGCGGGGCGGACGACAGGCTCAGCGTGACAACCGCAAAGGTGAAAAGCATGGACGCGCTGGCAAGCGCCGATTACAGCGGAGTAATCCATTCACAAAGAACCATGGCGGTTATTCCCACAGTTTCCGCCAAAGTGGTTTCGGTAAATGTGAAAATGGGGCAGACGGTAAAGGAGGGCGACGTGCTGATGCAGCTCGACACCTCTGACGCGCAGCTTGCGCTGAAGCAGGCGCAGGCGGGGCTTGACACCGCAAAGGCAAACGAGCAGAAAATCGGCTCCGCGGCAAGCAAGCAGGCGGCGCAGCAGGCAAAGCAGGCCCTTTCCGCCGCGCAGAACGAGCTGCGCGATTCCACCGCAAATTATAATCTGGTGAAAAAGCAGTATGACCAGAACCAACTGACGGATTCGGCCCAGGCGGCTTACGATAAGGCGAAAAGCGACTATGAAAAGACAAAGATTATGGTCTCGACCGGGGCGGCAAGCCAGAATGATTTAAAAAATGCGCAGAACGCGCTGAACAGCGCAAGCGCGCAGTTGGAAAGCGCAAAAGCCGCCGCACAGAACACCCTGAACGCGGCGGATACCCGCAGGAGGAACGCGCAAAGCGCGCTGAATACCGCACAGCTCAACTATACCCTTACCATGCAGGCCATCAATCCCAATAACGAAGCTGCGGCAAAGGCCAGCGTGGATTCCGCGGCGGCAGCCGTTGAAATCGCGCGGAAGCGCATTGACGATTCCACGGTCAGGGCTCCGATGGACGGAACCGTGGGCGCGGTGAACGTAAAAGAGGGCGACCTTGCCACCCCGCAGAGCGCGGCTTTCCAGATTACCGGAAATACGGTCATGGAAGTCTCCGTCAACGTGACCGAATCCATGGTTCGGAAGCTTTCCGTCGGCGGAAAGGCCACCGTGTTTCTTGCGGCAACCGGGGTCAAAACGGAGGGAACGGTTACGGAAATCGCTTCCATCGCTTCCTCGCAAAGCGGGATGTTCCCGGTGAAGCTTTCCATTGCGAACACCCAGAACCTGAAAGACGGCATGCAGGCAAGCGTGC
>JAAYWU010000144.1 GCA_012516295.1 Clostridiales bacterium
GAAAGTAAGTGATGGCAACAAAAGCGGTGGGGTCAACTTCGTTGTAACACGGAAGCCCATACAAATCAACGAAGAATTCGAAGGGGCGGAAAATGCTTCTGTTTTGCAGTTTTACAGGCGGTGAATGGATTAATTCATCTTCGCCGCCTTCAAAGGTGTAAGAAAGGGACTCCACTTTATCGAGTTCTCTCCGGAAGTCATTCTCTTTGTCCGCCGGAATCCAGCCGGTAAGAATAAAACTGTCATTATACCTTGCGGCATACCGACGGATATCGAAGTAAACGGAGCGCTCGGTCAGCCAGGAATAAATCTTCTGGCACATAGGCAGTTCCTTTTTCCAGAGCTTTTCAAAGCGCTCTTCCGTGTCATTTAGCTGCTTGACCGCGGCGTCACGCTGAGCCTGCAGCGATGCAAGTTCCGATTCGGGACTGCCGGACATCTCGGTTAACTTGGTCCTTTCAAAATACAGGCTGGAGAAAATTCGGTCCACTTCCGTTATGTTTTCAATTGGGGAGAAGTAAACACCCCAATATCGCAGTTCGTCACTTGTGGACGGGAAAAATACAATGTAAGGATGTTTGTATGAGCGCAGCTTCTCATAGCTTTCTTTTGGAAGAGAGCCGAAGCGAACGCGTATATATTTGCAGGCGTGAATTTCGCTCAGATCTAAATTCAGACCGACAAAGTGGCTGATTTTATCAATTTCAACGGATAATTCACGAATTCTATCCTGCGCTTCTTCGCGTTCTTTCTGCAACTGGCTGATCGAAGCGGATAGGGAATCCACATAGGTAAACATATCCTCCGGACTTTCCGTTATTTTTTCGACTTCCTCCGAACTTAGCAGATCCATTTTATAATCAAAGCTTGCTAAGACATCGGATAACTGCTGCAAGGGTTCGGCGTAAGGATTTTCTTCATTTATCAGAGGGGAAAATTCCGATGTATCCGAGAAAAAGGACAATGCGTTGTCCGGATGAAAATAACAGGATTTTCCACATAGCGTGGTGGCCTGATCCAAGTCGGCCATCAATCCGAACATACTTACTACTTTAACTTTTATAACAGCCAAATATTAATCACCCCTTTCCTTATAATTATATATAATCAGCAGTTTTATGATCTCGTCTGGAGGTAATTTGTATCTGGTCCCCTCTATGATTGTGATAATATCCATCAGCTCAGTCTGCATAAGGAAAGTGTAAGACATTAGTACAACCGAAGGATGCGTGGAATACCGTATGTTGTGGCGACTTATGCTGTATTTCGCGAAATTCGGTATTTCATCCACATAAGAATGCTTAATTTTCAAAAAGCGCTTACCAATGGATGTTTTTTCCATAATTTCCGTGATTTCTTCTACGCTGTTCGCCGCCATCATGTCGGAATAGAGCTTTCTGTCAACATTTCCGAAAGGTAAAAGGGAACTGCGAATAAAATCAGGGCTTGCGTTGTAAGATACCTTCAACCGTACGATTCGGGCATAGTTGGTCAAATCGATATACGTTGTGAAGATTTCATAAAGCTGTTTTCGGGTTCCAAAATGCGTGTGATTTTTAATAATATCGAATACTTGTTTATACAGGTACGTGTAAAGTGCGTTTTCGATTCCGGTGTAGTTCAGGGGAACGCCGGCGATCGGCCGGAACCCCTCCAGCAGCTTTCGGTACGGGGTTTTGTCCAAAGCGTTCAGCAGATCGTCGAAATTTTCAACTTGACTCAGCGCCGCAAGGTCCAGCTGCGTATGCCTTGTAATATACATCGGGAGGGCGAAATCCCCGGGCGTATCGTTCTGGAGCATGAGCAGGCTGTGCAGAATCTGCTCAATTTCACTCTGCTCAATCAGGTACCGCGCGAAATGTTCGCCCACGGTAATTTCATATCGGCAGAGGGAAGAGTAATCCTCTAAAAGCTTTTGCTTGAGCTTTGCTTCCAACTGGCCGCGGTGAACGCTGTTTTCGTCGATACTGACAAGTGCGTTTTTGTATACGGTCCTTGTCTTCAGGTACGAAGCAACCTCGCTTACATTGCGGCAGGCCAGCAGATCTTTGTAATTTTCCATCGTCAGGCGTCTGCCGTACATTGCGCGCGCTTTCGCCAAAATGACGTTGGAAGAGAGGGTGGAAATCATTTCAATCACTCCCTAAAACGCGTTCTACAATTTCCTTGACCCATTTATCGCCGTTTTCGGCATATAATTTATCCAGCTTTTGAAATAGCACTTCGTTTCGCTTTTCCTTTTCTTTCCATTCCTTTTCTGCGGCAGCGCGTTCTTTGGGTTCGTTTAAGGCGATACGCCTTCTCGCCCTCTCAAGATACTCGTTTCGGATCTGTTCCCGTTTTGCAGCAACTTCTTTTTCGGAGTTGACTTTTTCCATCTGGGCAGCATCGGTGATTTCCCTTGCTTTCCGATCCATGTCGACAATTTGTTTGATTAAGTCTTCCATTGATCCGCACCTCCTTGTGATAAATTAAACAATTTATTTCCTAAATTTTGTTAATTATCGATTAAGTGACACTTATTATAATCCCTTTTGTCGATGTTTACAATATGCAATTGTAAGCAATAGTCAAAATTATTATTCTTAAATATTAGCTGTATTGGTAATGATCTGTTAAAAAATGAATAAAAGTCATTTTTTAGTTTTAAAATAACGCGCCCGGCAAAAACTGCCTTGGCGCAATGAGATTTTTTTGTTTTTGATTGTGCCCGGGAATGTAACCGACACACGAAATGAATTTTTCGGAAAGAATAAAGTTTCCTTAATTATAACGCCTGCTGTCCGTATTTACAATTGGAATTATGTGCAAGGGATAGAAGTCTTTTTTTATTATACTTAGATAATGTGTAGTAAATGTGATTAAATTATGAATAAAAGTCATTTTTTTGATTCGAAAAATATCGCGCCCAAAATCGGAAAAATTTTGAGCGCGATGAAATCAGTTTTTTAGACTTTGCATTGGCGCCGG
This sequence comes from Clostridiales bacterium, assembly GCA_012516295.1. Taxonomy (GTDB): domain Bacteria; phylum Bacillota; class Clostridia; order Oscillospirales; family Acutalibacteraceae; genus Caproiciproducens. Next base: position 2,971 of record JAAYWU010000144.1, read on the forward strand.
AATCCGCCCGCCGCGTCGGATAAATTTTAGCGGGGAGTAGCGGTTCACTTCCATAACGGGCCCGCTTCCCAGCAAGCCGCCGAAATTCAGCTCGTCGCCGGCTTTTTTGCCAATGGCCGGAATCAGGCGGACCGCGGTCGTTTTGGAATTAACCATACCGATGGCGGCTTCGTCCGCAATAATGGCGGAGATGATTTCCGCCGGTGTGTCCCCCGGAACCACAATCATGTCAAGGCCGACCGAGCATACGGCGGTCATGGCTTCGAGCTTTGTGATGCTCAGGGATCCGCATTTTGCGGCGTCGATCATGCCCGCGTCCTCCGTTACCGGAATGAACGCGCCGGAAAGCCCGCCGACGTGGGAAGACGCCATGATGCCGCCTTTTTTTACGGCGTCGTTCAGAAGGGCCAAGGCAGCCGTGGTTCCGTGTGCGCCGCAGCTTTCAAGCCCCATTTCTTCCAGAATGTGCGCGACCGAGTCGCCGACGGCCGGGGTCGGTGCAAGGGATAAGTCAACAATACCGAAGGGCACAAACAGCCTGCGGGAGGCCTCGCGGGCGACAAGCTGCCCCATACGCGTGATTTTGAACGCGGTTTTCTTTACAATATCCGCAACGCCCGTAATGTCGCAGTCGCCCGCTTTCGCAAGGGCGGCGCGCACAACGCCCGGGCCGGAAACGCCTACGTTGATGACGCAGTCCGGTTCGCCCGCACCGTGGAATGCGCCCGCCATAAAGGGGTTATCCTCCGGCGCGTTGCAGAACACTACCAATTTGGCAGGGCCGATGCAGTCACGGTCGGCGGTCATTTCGGCAAGCTTGCGCACAATAACGCCCATTTTGGCAACGGCGTCCATATTGATGCCCGCTTTGGTGGTTCCGATGTTCACAGAGGAGCAGACCAGCTCCGTTTCGCTCAAAGCTTCCGGAATGCTTTCGATCAAAGCGTAGTCACCGGGGCCGAATCCCTTATGGACAAGCGCCGAATAGCCTCCGATAAAATTAACGCCGGTGGCCTTTGCGGCGCGGTCAAGGGTTTTTGCAAAATGTACAGGGCTTTTCGTGGGACAGGCCGCGGCAATCATTGCGATGGGGGTGACGGCGATTCGTTTGTGGATGATCGGAATACCATATTCCTTACTGATGTCCTCGCCGGTCTTTACCAGATTTCCCGCGTAGCGGCAGATTTTATCGTAAATCTTATCACAGGATTTTCCAATATCGGAATCGACACAGTCAAGGAGGGATATCCCCATTGTAATGGTTCGGACATCCAGGTTTTCGTTGTCGATCATGTTGATTGTTTCAAGTATGTCATGAGAATTTACCATTTGCTTCGACCCTTCCGTTATATTATGATCATATCCTGTGCATAGAGTTAAAAATGTCCTCATGCATGACATGAACCGTCAGATTCATGTCCTCCCCAATAGCCGTTAATTTGTCCGCAAGCTCACTGAATGGAATCGTAGACTTTGATATGTCCACCATCATAATCATAGCAAATAAATCCTGTAAAATAGACTGTGTTACTTCGACGACGTTTACGCCGTTGTCCGCGCAGATAGCCGAAACGCGGGCGAGAATCCCCACCATATCTTTGCCGAGTACCGTGATTACAGCGCGCATATCTTTAACCTCCGTATGAATTTTGAGTTGCACAAACTTATTTTGTAATTATGAGGGAAAATATTAATGTTGTCAAGTGCTGAAGCGGGGAGCGGCCGGGCAGAATGGTAAAACTGTTTAAAAATAAACCTTCAATGCCTTTTGAAATAATTTAGGATACATCTATAAATATGACGCATTATATGCTACTATATAATATTATAAAAAGGCGGACCGGAGAAAACTTATACCGGTTTTGCCGGGAGGTATTCTATGAAGTATCCTTTAATATCTGACAGTCATGTTCATTCGGATTCTTCACGCGACGCAAACGACCCGGTTATGATGATGTGTGAAAGCGCGGCAAGGCTCGGCTTTTACTCAATTACCATAACGGATCACTGTGAGTGTAATGTTTACCATTCGGAATTTTACGACAGAAGCACCCGCCAATCCTATTTTGAAACGCGCAAGGCTGCCATGGTTTTTAACAGCCGCCTGCATGTTTATGCCGGGGTTGAACTGGGACAGGCCGTACAGGATCAGGCCGCCGCAGAGGACATCTTGAACGCATGCGATTTTGACTTTGTTCTGGCTTCCGTGCACAATATTCGAAACTTTCCGGACTTTTATGAAATAGATTATAATCAGGTGGATGTAGATGACATCCTTAACCGTTATTTCGATGAATTGCTGGAGACCATTGCATGGGGAAAATTTGATTCGCTTGCGCACCTTACATACCCGTGGCGCTATTTGAATGCGAAGAAAAAACTTCCCATCAATATGTACAAAAAAAGAATCGACGAAGTATTAAACGCGCTGATTGCAAAGAATAAAGCCTTGGAAATAAACACTTCCGGCCTGCGCCAGAAATTAGGAACAACCATGCCCGACCTTCCGATCCTTACCCGTTACCGTGAATTAGGCGGAAAGCTTATTACCATCGGCTCCGACGCGCACCGCTGGGCGGATGTCGGCGGAGGAATTGAGCAGGGGTTCAGCATTTTATGTAGTGCAGGGTTCCACCATTTTACTGTTTATCAGCACCATGAACCGATCATGCTGCCGATCGAATAAATTTAGTTTTTTGAGAGGAGTTCTATTATGGATCGCTTATTAAACCTTTTGGACGAAAATGCCCGCCTGTCTACCGAACAGCTTGCGGTAATGCTCGGGAAAACACCGGATGAGGTTGAAAACGCAATTGCGGAATATGAGAAGCAGGGAGTCATTCGTGGCTACAAGGCGCTGATCAACTGGGAGAAAGTCGATCAAAACAAAGCTAGCGCGCTGATTGAATTGCGGGTATCCCCGAAGCGTGACCGCGGCTTTGATGAGATTGCGGGACGCATTATGCAGTTCGAAGAAGTGGAAAGCGTTTACCTGATGTCCGGCGGTTACGATCTGGCGGTAAAGGTTCACGGGAAAAGCATGCAGGAAATCGCGATGTTTGTTATGCGCCGCCTTTCCACGCTTGACTCCGTCCTTTCAACAGCGACCCATTTTATCCTGACCCGTTATAAAGACGGTGGTATTATCCTTAGCTCTGAGGATGAGAAGGACGAGAGAAGGAGTGTTCTCTGTGATTGATTACCAGTCCATGCTCAACGATGAGGTCAAGAGGATAAAACCGTCCGGCATCCGACGATTTTTTGATATTGCAAATGAAATGGATAATGTTATTTCCCTGTCCATCGGCGAACCGGATTTTTCCACCCCGTGGCATGTCCGCCAGGAAGGGATCCGTACGCTGGAGGACGGAAAAACCTGGTATTCCCCGAACCGCGGCTTTATAGAGCTGCGGGAGGAAATCTGCCGCTGGCTGAAACGCCGTTACCATCTTGAATACGAACCGAAAACCGACGTGGTGGTGACGGTCGGCGGCAGCGAGGCAATTGATTTGTGCATCCGCTGTCTGGTAAAGCCGGGGGAAGAGGTGCTGATTCCGGAACCGAGCTTTGTCTGTTACCGGCCCCTTACCGAAATGGCAGAGGGTGTCCCCGTTACAATACAGACAAAGCAGGAGGATAAATTCCGTTTGACTGCGAAGGCGCTGCGTGAAAAGATTACGCCGAAATCAAAGCTTTTGATTCTCCCGTTTCCCAACAACCCGACAGGCGCGGTTATGCGCCGGGCGGATTTGGAGCAAATCGCCGAAGTCGTAAAGGAACACAACCTGATGGTCCTTTCCGATGAGATCTACAGCGAGCTTACATACGGCGAAACCCGCCATGTTTCTTTCGCTTCGATCGACGGCATGAAGGAGCGCACCGTCGTCGTCAACGGTTTCTCCAAGGCCTTTGCCATGACGGGCTGGCGGCTTGGCTATGCGGTCGGCCCCAAGGAGATCATCGGGCAGATGACCAAGCTGCACCAGTACGGCATTATGAGCGCCCCGACCATGGCGCAGTATGCGGCGATTGAAGCAATGAAAAACGGGGACAGCGACATCGATTATATGCGCGAGCAGTACGATATGCTCCGCCGTTTGATTGTTGACTGGCTCAATTCCATGGGGTTAACCTGTTTTGAGCCGGAGGGGGCATTTTACGTATTTCCCTGTATCAAAAGTACGGGTTTGTCTTCCCAGGAGTTTTGTGAGAAGCTGATTTACGCGGAGCATGTTGCGGTTGTTCCCGGCGACGCGTTCGGAGAATGCGGCGAGGGATACCTTCGTGTGTCCTATTCCTATTCCATTAAACATATTACGGAAGCATTGTCCCGTATTCGGCATTTTCTCAAAACGCTGAAGTAAAAAATAGATGGAAAGGAAACACGCCATGCCTGCTTCTGCAAAAGCCTATGCAAAAATTAATTTAGCACTCGATATCACCGGAAAACGCGAGGACGGTTACCACCTTCTTCGCATGGTGATGCAATCGGTTTCACTATATGACGAAGTTGAAATTCTAACGGGGGAGGCGGGGCTCCGCGTGGTATGCAGCCACAGGAGCGTCCCTTGCGATGAAAGCAATGCCGTGTATAAAGCCGCGGCGGCATTTTTTAAACACACCGGGCTTGAACCGGATGTTGCGATCCGTATTCATAAAACAATCCCTTCACAGGCGGGCTTGGGTGGTGCAAGCGCGGACGCGGCCGCCGTGCTTCGCTTGCTGAATACGCTGAAGGGGACAGCCCTATCCAAAGAAACGCTTTGCGCTCTGGGACTTCAGGTCGGCGCGGACGTACCGTTTTGCGTCGCGGGGGGAACCGCTTTGGCAGAGGGGATCGGGGAAAAGCTGACGCCGCTCACGCCTCTGCCCTCCTGCCGCATTGTGATATGCAAACCGGCGGTCAGCGTAGATACAACAAGAGCTTTTGTACTGGCGGACGCGGCCGCGAAAACAGGAAGCGGGTATTGCGACGCCATGCTGGATGCGGTGCGTGCTTCGGATATCCGCGCGGTTGCGGCAAGCCTTGGAAACGAGTTCGAGCAGGTGATGCACCTGGCCGAAGTAAAGCATATTAAAGATGCTATGAGGAATTTGGGCGCGCTTGGCGCCTGTATGACGGGCAGCGGTTCCGCTGTCTTCGGCATTTTTACTGATTTGCAAGACGCCGCACGCTGCAGAGCAAAGCTCCAGGAATATTATTCAGATGTTTTTCTATGCGAGCCTGTCCGTGAAATAATGCTTTAATGCGCGGACAAAGAGGTAAAACGAAATTTGCACCTTGTACTTGTAATGGGAAATTTATCGGAATTGCCCGGGCAATCAGCGGATTCTCCCAAGGAAATTACGCTGAAATCCGGAACGGCCATTGCTATGGGAACCGGCGGGGCTGGGGTGTGCTTTGCGCGCCGAATTTGTGAAGCCCGGCCGGTATTGTGGAATGTGAGAGCAAGGGGCTTGGAACGCTTACCAACCCCATAAAATAAAAGGGACCGCATACCCAAAACAGGTGTGCGGTTCTTCTGTAAAACCGGGAGGCTGTAAAATGGAGGAA
>JAAYWU010000145.1 GCA_012516295.1 Clostridiales bacterium
GGTTCGGGATTTGAATCTGGGGAGTACCGATATTACCTATAATGCCTTGAAATATCATGTCATCGAGATGTATGTGGAATACACGGGAACAGCGTATGGCAGCCTGCTGGACCAGGGCGTGTCTACCGATAAGGAGCATATCTATTCTACGGTTTGTAAGCTTATGGAAAAGCAGGGAATCCGGGTCCTTGACCCCATTGGCTTTAATAATTCGTTTGTCTTGGCGGTTCGTGAGAACACCGCCGAAAAATATCATCTGAAAACGATTTCAGACCTGAAAAAAGTCAGCAGTCAACTGGTGTTTTCCCCCACCATTGAATTTAACAACCGCAATGACGGAATTGTGGCGCTGAACAATGCCTATAACCTGAAATTCAAAGCGCTCTCTCCCATAGAGGGCGGGCTGGGATACACCGCCATTGACAGCGGGAAGTGTGATGTGCTGACTGCGTACTCAACGGATGGGCTGCTTAAAACCTATCATCTGAAAATACTGGAAGATGATAAAAACGCCATGCTTTCCTATAACGCTATTCCTATGATCAATGAGTCCACCCTTCTTGAATACCCGGAACTGGAGGAGGTTCTTAGCAAGATGACCGGACTGATTGACGATGAGACCATGCGTTCCCTGAACTACCTTGTGGATCAGGAAGGAAAGACACCCGAATCTGTAGCACGGGACTTTTTAAAATCCAAAGGGCTGCTGTGACGGTTTGTAATAAACGATTGGGGGTACGGTATCATACAAACGTGGAATAAGGACTGTAAAACAGGTGAAAATAAATACCGTCCAATACCGGATTCACATCCATTCAACAAACGAGAGGTGTAATATGCTTACTACGGAAGAATTTTTAGAAAATACAGAGGTTTGTCCGGTCATTGCGGCAGTAAACAAGTGGGAAGCTGTGGAAAAGTGCCAGGAAGTCGATTGCAAAATGGTGAACGTCCTTTTTGGGGATATCTGTAACATTGCAGATATTGTTAAGCAGCTTAAGAAAATCGGAAAAGTTGTTTTTGTACACGTTGATTTAATAATGGGATTTGCCAGTAAGGAGATCTGCGTCGATTTCATCAAGAAATATACCGAAGCCGATGGCATTATCAGTACCAAGCCGTATCTGATTAAGCATGCCAATGAGATGGGGCTGTTTACCATTCAGCGGTTCTTTCTCATTGACTTTATCACGTATGCCAATGTGGTTAAGCATGTCCACGCAACCGACCCGAATGTGGTGGAGTTGCTGCCGGCAGGGCTTTCCAAGGTCATTCGGTACCTGTGCGACGAGATTGACCGCCCTGTGATAGCCGGTGGTCTGGTTTTGGATAAAGATGATGTCATCGGCGCGTTGAGCGCTGGGGCGATTGCTGTATCCACCACCAATCAGGAAATTTGGTGTGATTGAAATTCTTTGATTGTCACAGGCGATTTCCACAGAAATTTATAAACAAATTTAAGAAAATTGGTATTGACAAACAGACGCCAATTCTTTATACTAGGCATAGTTACTAAAGAGATGAAGAGAAAGTAGCTTCAAGGTAGCAGTATGCTACCCTGAAGCTACTTTTTTGTTTAAGAAATTAAACAAAGGTTCCGTTTGACGGTATAGTGTGCAGATACGGTTTGGCGGTTCAGATCTTCGTCTTACAAGCAGTATAAAAATAAAACGGAGGTAAGTCATTATGAGCTATGACATCAATGATTTTTCTTTGGATTTCTTTAGTTTGAAAGGGAAAAATGCAATTGTAACCGGCGGAAACAGCGGTCTCGGCCAATGCTTCTCGCTGGCGCTGGCAAAAGCAGGCGCAAATGTGTTTGTTGCCAGCTTTATGGAGGATGACGGAACAACGCAGAAGCTGATTGAAGCAACCGGCCAGAAGATGGGCTTTATGAAGTGCGATCTTACAGAGAACGGTGTTCCCGCAAAAGTGGTTGACGCCTGTGTGGAGCAGTTCGGCAGTATTGATATTCTGGTTAACTGCGCCGGCATCTGCAAACTGAACGATGTTCTGGATTTCGACCGTTCTGACTGGGACCCGATGATTGCTGTCGGTCTTACCGCTGCATTTGACATGAGTCATGAGGCAGCCCGGTATATGATTCCGCAGAAGAGCGGAAAAATCATCAATATCTGCTCGCTGTTCTCTTATCTCGGCGGATTGGGCTCTCCGGCATATGCGGCTATGAAGCACGGCCTTGCGGGTCTGACCAAAGCGTATGCGGACGAACTCGGCAAGTACAATATTCAGGTTACCGGCATTGCCCACGGTTACTATGCAACCAACATCACTGTGGCAACCCGCAGCAACCCTGTTACCAATCAGCGGGTACTTGACCATATCCCGGCCAATCGCTGGGGCGAAAGACAGGATTTGATGGGAACCGTAGTATTCCTTGCAAGCCGTGCATCCGATTATGTAACAGGAACATTGATCACGGTTGACGGCGGCTATCTGGTTCGCTAATCCCATATAACGCGGTGGGGGATATTCCCCCACCCCGATATTATTCGAAAGGCAGTAGAGATTTTGTATGACGAAAAAATACATTTTGGCCGTTGACGGCGGTTCTCAGAGTTCAAAGATTGTGATTTTTGACCTGGAAGGAAATATTGTTTGCGAAGGAAAAGAAAACCTTAAGCCGATGAACTTACCATCCCCGGGTATTGTGGAACATCCCGACGATGATCTGTGGGATTCCATTGCGGCGGCAAGCAAGAAAACGCTGGCCAAATTTGAGGGGGATGTCAACGATATTTTAGCAGTCGGACTTTGCACCATTCGATTCTGCCGAGCGTTATTGAAAAAAGACGGTTCCCTTTTTTCGCCGGTTATGAGCTGGATGGATCAGCGTGTTTCGCGCCCGCACGAGCAGGTCAGCGATGAAATTGCTTATGTCACGACTTCATCTGGGTATATCACGCATCGTTTTACCGGTAATTTCAACGATACGGCGGCCAATTATCAGGGCGTATGGCCAATGGATACGGATACCTGGCAATGGTACGAGGATGACAATAAGATTGCCGAATACAATCTTACGCGCCACATGCTGTTTCATTTACAGATGCCGGGTACCATCTTGGGCTATGTCACAAAGGAAGCGTCAGAAGCAACCGGTATTCCGGAAGGCATTCCGGTTGTAGCTACCGCGAACGATAAAGCGGTCGAGGCGCTTGGCGCAGGCTGCACCGGGGAAAGGACAGCGCGCATTTCGTTGGGTACGTACATTGCGGCGATGATTCAAGGGCACGACAATCCGAAGAATACGGTCAATTTCTGGAGTAACTTTGCCTCTGTTCCAAATAAGTACCTGTACGAAAGCAACGGAATCCGCCGCGGAATGTGGACAGTCAGTTGGTTTAAAAATGTATTGGGAGACAGCTTTGAAGCAAAAGCGAAAGCCATGGGCATGTCTGCCGAAGAGCTTTTAAGCAGGGAAGCGGAAAATGTGCCTGTGGGCAGCGACGGTCTGATGACGGTGCTCGATTGGCTTGCCCCTGCGGATCAGCCCTTTAAGAAGGGAATGATGATCGGCTTTGATGGGCGTCATACCCGCGCGCATATGTACCGTTCCATTCTGGAAGGCATTGCGCTCACCATGAAGAATCGTGTTGATGAGATGTGCGAAGAGCTGGGCATTACGCTGGAGAATATCATTATCTCCGGCGGCGGTTCCAACAGCGGCTTGTTCATGCAGATTTTCTCGGACGTTTTCGGACTTCCGGCCATGCGCAATGTTGTCAACGGTTCCGCCGCGGTCGGTTCGGCAATCTGTGCCGCCGTTGCGGTTGGAGTGTACAAAGATTTTGACGAGGCTGTGGCGCACATGGTGCGTATTCGGGATACATTCCAGCCCAATCTGGAAAATACCGATAAATATGCAAAAATGAATGCGGTGTATCGTGACATTACCAAAAGTACGGACGATCTTCTTAAGCGCTCGTATGAAATTTTCAGCTAATCTTTCCATTCCCAATCGTACGGGCAGAGTTGCATAATCTCATCCCTGCTTTTCGGTCAGTTCCGGAGGACAATATGAAGCCTTTGATTCTGGTAACAAATGACGATGGCATCTATTCGCCCGGCTTGCAAGCGGCTGCGGAGGCGGTGGCTGATTTGGGCGAATTGCTGATTGCGGCGCCGCACTGTCAGCAGACCAGTATGGGTCGGGCTTTTCCCCGCACGGAGGACCTGGGGATTATTGATACGATTTTCCTTACGATTCGCGGTGTCCGCACCAAAGGATACGCAGTACATGGCTCGCCTGCCTACGCGGTGGCACATGCCGTGTTGGAGCTCGCGGAGCGCAAGCCGGATTTGTGCATCAGCGGCATTAACTATGGCGAAAACCTCGGAACCGTCGTTACGTGCAGCGGCACATTGGGGGCGGCTTTTGAAGCGAATTCCCATGAAATTCCGGCGATTGCTCTGTCGCTGCAGACTCCTATGCATTTGCAGCGACAAATAGACTACAGTCCGGTGGATTGGAGTGCAGCGGCAGAAATAACACGCAGGGCCGCAATCTCCGTGCTGTCAAACGGCATGCCGGACGGAACCACGCTGCTGAATATTAATGTTCCGGATTGTCCCCGGGATGCGCTGGATTATCGTATCACACGGCAAAGCCATCAAAATTATTTTTGTTTTATCCGACCTGGGGCACGCGATTTTTCAAAAAGGTTTGAGTTAAAATCCTGCTTGTCTGTTGATCTGGATACGTTAGAGCCGGACAGCGATATTTATGCTGTTTATATAGACAAAGCAATTTCGGTTACGCCGATGACCTGGAATATGACAGCAAATAGATAAACATTTTGATAATTATTCGTGTAGGAGTAAGGTAAATCCCCTTAGAGTGGATACTAAAAAAGATTTCAAGACTACCCTGAGGGGATTTTACTATGTAGAAATCTCCATTGACCGGAATAGAAATGCGAAAACCATGAGCTTGCAAGGCGAAATTCCACTTGTTTACCGCAGTGCCGACCTGCTTTTTTTGCATTATGACAGGTTTTTTCAAAAAGCCTTGACATTCGGTAAAGAACATGGTATTATACTTAAGCGCTCTGAAAATGCTGGCGTAGCTCAGTTGGTAGAGCAGCTGATTTGTAATCAGCAGGTCGGGGGTTCAAGTCCGTCTGCCAGCTCCAAGCGCTAAAAGGAGTTTTGGAAACAATACTCCATATATGGAGGAGTTCCAGAGTGGCCAAAGGGGGCAGACTGTAAATCTGTTGCTTTACAGCTTCGATGGTTCGAATCCATCCTCCTCCACCAAATGAAAACCCGCATGGTTCTAAAAC
>JAAYWU010000146.1 GCA_012516295.1 Clostridiales bacterium
ATTATATGGTTTTAAATACCATATGTTTTGATTTATAATACCACATTAACCGTTTTATGATAATTCCTTTAGAGATTTATTCGTAAGAATTGAAAAATAAATCCAATCGGGTTATACTATTTGACAAACGAATCGCCTTATACGTACGGTTTGCCATCGAATTTAAAGAAATGATTGGAGCTGAGCAGAATGTTTGAAGAAATTGCCGCGCAGGCAAAAACGGCTGTGAGCGAGCTTTTAAAGGCCGCAAAACTGAATGCCGGGGATATGCTGGTGGTCGGCTGTTCTTCCAGCGAAATCGGCGGGCACGATATCGGTTCGTCTTCCAATGTGGAAATTGCAAACACGGTTTTCGGCGCGATTTACCCGATTTTAAAGGAAAAAGGGATTTTTTTAGCGGCGCAATGCTGCGAGCACCTGAACCGCGCGCTGATTATTGAAAAGGAGGCCGCGCTGAAAAACGGGCTGGAAATCGTAAATGTCGTCCCACAGCCGAAAGCGGGCGGGTCCTTCGCTTCGGCGGCGTATGCGAACTTCGAGCATCCCGTCGCGGTGGAGCAGGTCTCGGCGCAGGCGGGGATGGATATCGGCGACACGCTGATCGGCATGCACCTGCAAAGGGTGGCGGTACCGGTGCGCCTTTCCGTGCGGAAAATCGGCGAAGCAAACCTGACCTGCGCCCGCACAAGGCCGAAGTTTATCGGCGGCGAGCGCGCGCATTACGATGAAACGCTGAAATAAAACAGAAATTCCCAATGATAAAGCCCCGCGCCTTGGCGAAAGCTAAGCGCGGGGTGATCTTTTTGGGAAAATCCGTTTATGAAACCGACCCGAATTTCAAAAATTACTTTACGTCCCTTCCCAAAGACGTTCAAAACCGCATCAAGCGTTCCGGGGTGCAGATCAGCACGCTCGGCGAGCTGATGATGGTGGGGGAGCATTTCAAAGAAACCGGGGTAGCGGATGGAAAAAGCGGATAATTTCCTGCGTTTGGAAAAAACTATCCGCGGAGGTGAAATTCCATGGGACGAAAATACAGCGGTCTCTACGAACTGATTGAAAACGACGGCGAGGCGGGGGATTACTTTGATACCCTGCCGGAGTACGTGAAGGAAAGCATTCAGGAGCGCGAGCAGAATATCAATTCCTTCGAAAGCCTTCGCGATTACGCCACCAACCTGATGCGCAACGAATGAGAATCGGGCGGGGATGCGCCGCCCGATACATATTGACAGCACTCCGCTTTTATGCTACACTTACAAAAATATTGAAATCATATTTGAAACACTATGACGAAGAGAGTAGTCCCTCTGAACGCACACACAGAGAAGCTTCCACGGGGAACCGGGCTGAAAGGAAGCGTGCGGGAGGCCGGATGAAGATGGCTTCTGAGTGGCGCACCGAGATGGATTCCCATTTAGGCTGCGACGGGATTTCCCGTTATCGAAAGCGGGTATAGGCAGGAAAACTGTAATACCCTTAGAGGCCCGTTCCCGCGAGGGGCGGGTAAATTGAAGTGGTACCACGGGAGAACCCGTCTTCAGAAAGCATTTGCTTTCTGGAGGCGGTTTTTTTATTGTTCCTTTTCCGAAAGCATGAAGAAATGCATTTCATCCCATTTCAAAATCCATCGAAAAAGAAGGCTCGAAAGGAAGCATTGTTATGAAAATCAGCGAATGTTTAAAGAGCGGCAGGGTAACGGTTTCCTGCGAGCTGTTCCCCCCGAAAAAGGACGGCGAGCTGGAGCATGTGCGCGAGGTCGTGCGCGACATGGCCGCCTTAAAGCCCGATTTCATGAGCGTAACCTACGGCGCGGGGGGCGGAACCTCCGAAAACACCGTCCGCATTGCGCAGGAAATTGAAAGCAGGGGGGTTACGGCGCTTGCGCACCTTACCTGCGTTTCCTCCACCAAGGACCAGGTCGCGCGGATACTGACGGAGCTGAAGGAAAAGCGGATTGAAAATATCCTTGCCCTGCGCGGGGATATCCCACAGGATTCCGACTTCCCCTCGCCCGGGCACTACCGCTACGCCAGCGAGCTGGTTGCGGAAATCAAGGCGCGCGGCGATTTCTGCATCGGCGCGGCCTGCTACCCGGAAGGGCATGTCGAGTGCGCCCACAAGGAGGACGATATCGACTATTTGAAGCGGAAGGTGGAAAGCGGCTGCGATTTTCTGACCACCCAGATGTTTTTTGACAACAATATCCTTTATAATTTCCTGTACCGCATCCTTGCGAAAGGAATCAACGTCCCCGTGGTGGCAGGCATCATGCCCGTTACGAACAGCAGGCAAATCAAGCGCATCTGCGCCCTTTCCGGAACGGTGCTGCCGCCCCGCTTCAAAGCGATTGTCGATAAATTTTCCGACCGCCCCGCGGCGATGAAACAGGCGGGCATTGCCTATGCCACAGAACAGATTATCGACCTGATTTCCAACAACGTGAAAAACATTCACATCTACACCATGAATAAGCCCGACATCGCGGCGAAAATCATGGAAAATCTGTCGGAAATCATCGGGTGATACTATGACGGACCGAAACGAAATCCTGCGCTACCTCGGCTTTCGGGGAAAACCGGCGGACGAACGCACCCTACAAACCATGGAATCGTGCCTTGCGGAGCTGGAGCAGGCGGTCACGCCGCGGAGCATACACCGGGGATTCCCCGTAACCTTTTCCGGCGGCGCGGTTACTGTCGGCAGCCTTCGCATCGAAAGCGCCGACCTTGCAAAGCATATTTCCGGGTGCGGGGAGGCCGTCCTCTTTGCCGCCACGCTCGGCGCGCGGGCGGATTTCCTTCTGGAACGCGCCGCCAAAACCGACATGAGCCGCGCCGTCGTGATGCAGGCGTGCGCCGCCGCGCTGACGGAAAGCGTGTGCGACGAATTCCAGCGGGAAATCGCGCGGGAAGCGGCAAAGCGCGGGCTGTACCTGCGCCCGCGCTACAGCCCCGGCTACGGAGACTTTTCCATCCGGTACCAGCGGGACCTTCTGAACATACTGGAATGCCGGAAAATCGGCCTTTCCATGACGGAGGATTGCATGCTTGTGCCGACGAAATCCGTCACCGCCGTCATCGGGCTTACGAAAGAGAAAGCAAGCTGCCAGATTGCAAAATGCATGGAATGCCGGTCGCTGGACTGTCCGTTCCGAAAGGAGTGATCGTATGGGAATTCTGGAAGATTTAGGAAAGCGCCTGCTGTTTTTCGACGGCGGCATGGGCACGCTGCTGCAGGAAAACGGGCTTCCCCCCGGGGAACTGCCGGAGCTTTGGAACCTCAGCCGCCCGGAGGTCATTTTCGGCATCCACAGCCGGTACCGCAAGGCGGGCGCGGATATTCTGAAAACCAACACATTCGGCGCGAACGCGATAAAGCTGAACGGAAGCGGGCACAGCGCGGAGGAAATCATCACCGCCGCGGTGGAAATCGCAAAGAAAGCCGCGGACGGCGCGCTGGTCGCCATGGATATCGGCCCGACGGGGAAGCTCTTAAAGCCGCTCGGCGACCTGGCCTTTGAGGACGCTGTCGCCGTCTTTTCCGAAGCGGCACAGGCGGGGAAGAAGGCCGGGGCGGATCTCATTCTGATTGAAACCATGAGCGATACCTACGAATGCAAGGCCGCCGTACTTGCGGCGAAGCAGACCGGGCTTCCCGTTTTCGCCACCATGGTTGCGGACGAGGACGGAAAGCTTTTGACCGGCGGGGACCTTCCCGCCGCCGTCGCCCTGCTGGAGGGCTTGCAGGTGGACGCGCTGGGGCTGAACTGCGGCTTCGGGCCGGAGCAGATGAAGCGGCTCGTCCCGCGGCTTCTGGAATGCTGTTCCCTGCCGGTAATCCTTAACCCGAACGCGGGGCTGCCCCGCAGCGAGGGGGGCAAAACCGTTTTTGATGTAGGGCCGGCGGAATTTTCCGCCGCTATGGAGAAAATCGCGCGGGACGGCGTGTGGATTCTGGGCGGCTGCTGCGGCACAACCCCGGACTATATTGCCGCGCTGGTAAAGCGGTGCGCGAAAATCCCGCCCAAGCCCATCGAAAAGAAACGCCGTACGGTGGTTTCCTCCTTTGCAAAGGCTGTGGTATTCGGGGAAAAACCGGTGCTAATCGGCGAACGCATCAACCCGACGGGCAAGCCGAAGCTGAAACAGGCGCTGCGCGACAACGATATGGATTACCTTCTGCGCGAGGGAATCGCCCAGCAGCAGAAGGGCGCGCATATCCTCGACGTGAACGTCGGGCTGCCGGAAATTGACGAGCGGGCGCTGCTGCCGCGCGCGGTTTCGGAAATTCAAAGCGTCGTTGACCTTCCGCTCCAGATTGACACCTCCGACCCGGCCGCCATGGAAGCCGCCATGCGGATTTACAACGGCAAGCCGCTGATTAATTCCGTAAACGGCAAGAAAGAATCCATGGAAGCGGTGTTCCCGCTTGTGAAAAAATACGGCGGCGTGGTCATCGCGCTTACGCTGGACGAAAACGGCATCCCTGAAACGGCGGAGGGGCGGTATGAAATTGCCGAAAGGATTGTGAAAACCGCCGCCCAATACGGGATTCCAAGCACGGATATCATCGTCGACACGCTTGTCATGACCATCAGCGCGGGGCAGGAGAACGCGGCCGTCACGCTGGAAGCGCTCCGCTTGGTGCGCGAAAGGCTGGGCGTTTTCACTTCGCTCGGCGTATCCAATATTTCCTTCGGACTGCCGCACCGCGAGCATATCAACGCGGCGTTCTTCCTGATGGCTTTGCACAACGGGCTGGACGCGGCAATCGTGAACCCCGGCTCCGAAGAAATGATGAACGCCTATTTCGCCTACTGCGCGTTAAGCGGCAAGGACGAAAAATGCATGGCGTATATCGACCGGTATTCCGCGCAGAAATCCGCCCCCGCTCCCGCCGCTCCGGGGGAGCTTTCCCTTTCCGGCGCGGTGGCAGGCGGGCTGAAGGAAAGCGCGCGCGCCGCGGCGCAGTCCCTGCTGAAAACACAGGAGCCGCTCGAAATTATCAACACCGAGCTGATTCCCGCGCTTGACCGCGTGGGCAGGGATTTTGAAAAGGGCGTGCTGTTCCTTCCCCAGCTTTTAATGAGTGCGGAGGCCGCCAAAGCGGCGTTTGAGGAAATCCGCGCCAGCATGGGACGGGAAGCGAACCGCTCCAAAAAGGACAAAATCATCCTCGCCACCGTAAAGGGCGACATCCACGATATCGGCAAGAATATCGTGAAGGTGCTCCTTGAAAACTACGGGTACGACGTAATCGACCTTGGCAAGGACGTTCCGCCCGAAACGGTGGTGGACGCGGCGGAAAAAAACAGCGTGAAGCTGATCGGGTTAAGCGCGCTGATGACGACCACCGTCGCGAATATGGCGGATACCATCCGGCTTCTGCGCGAAAAATTACCCGCGTGCCGGGTGATGGTCGGCGGCGCGGTTTTAACGCCCGAGTATGCGAAGCAGATTGGCGCGGATTTCTACGGAAAGGACGCCATGGCGTCGGTACACTACGCGCAGGAGCTTTTTGCAAACGCCGGCGGGCAGGCTTAGGGCTTCGCAAGGCGGCCCATCGTCCGAAGCCTTCCCAAAGCGCAGGGGGGCGTCAGCAGCTTTCTGGAAAAACCGGCAAAAAAGGAACCGCGCCGAAAACCGGGCGCGGTTCCTGTAAAAGTCTGCTATATTTTCAAATAAATTGAAATTGCCTGTTGCATTATTCGAATAAAAGGGGTATAATCTGCTTGTAAGGCATAAAAATATAAAAGTGCAATGCAGGAACAGGCGTTGGCGCGCCTGCTCCCTGCATACGGAGAACAAGGCCTCTCCATACGCAACTGATAAAATCAGCACATTGCGTATTCTATTATACCTCCTGTTTACGGATTTGTACAGGGGTATTTTCGAATTTCGCATTGTGCAGGTAGCGTGGTATATGGACAAAGGTCCGTGTACAGCGTTTTTTTATGC
>JAAYWU010000147.1 GCA_012516295.1 Clostridiales bacterium
ACTCGCTCCGGAACAAGCCGATTCCGCCCGCATCATTCTGGAGCGCCGTCTGCACATCGGAAAGATTCCCCACATTTGCATAAATACGAATCTTTCTGCCATCGCTCGTCACATTTTCCAAGCCCCGCAGCTTTGCCAGTTCTTGAGCTGCTTTCGCTTGTGTTGCTTGTTCCTCTATATATTTTTGTTGTGTCGCAGTATCCGGTTCAAGGAATACCTCCCCGCTCTCCCCATCCACGACGGCCATTTTTCCATCACAGTCCATTCTAAGCGCGTCGCCAATCGCCACGACTGCCGGAATGTTCATGCTCCGCGCCAGAATAGCGGTATGTGAATTCGACGATCCCTGCGCGGTAATAAACGCGAGAATCTTCGATTTATCCAATTTCATTGTCTCGCTTGGACTTAAATCGTCCGCCGCCAGTATCACCGGCTGCTCAAGGCAAATTTCCGTCTTCTGTTTCCCGGAAAGATGTGCGATCAGATTTCCGAATACCTCTTTGACATCTGCCGAGCGGTTTTGAAGATAGTCGTCATCCATCGCGGCAAACGCTTGCTGCATGACTTCGGAAGCAGCCTTTACTGCATATTCCGCATTAACATGATCTTCCCGGATTGCTTTCTCCACCGCGCCGGTGAACTCCGCGTCCTCCAGCATCATCCGATGGATTTGGAAGATCTGGGCATCCGTTTCGCCCACTTCTTTTAAAGCTTTTTCATAGAGCTGTTCCAGATCCGCAATTGATTTCTGCAGCGCCTGGCGGAACCGGCGGATTTCCTCTTCGGTGTCTGTGACCGCACGTTTTTCCACCGTACCTGCCTCATGCCGGAAATATTGCAGCTTTCCGACGGCTATTCCTCTATATACACCCTTGCCCAACAGTCTTTCCATTCAAAACCCTCTTTTTTAAGATTCCATAAAAGCTTTTACTAAACAACCGACACACATGCCTGCACCGGAATCAGGCTGATTCTCCCAACCCTGATTTGATCGCGGATACAATATTATCCAGTGCTTTCTTTTCGTCCGGGCCATTGCATTCGAAAACGACATCTGTTCCGCACTGAACCCCGGCGGACAGAACACCTAAGATCGATTTTACATTGATATTTTTATCTTTGACCTTCATCGTTATATCCGATTGGAAACTCTGCGCAAGCTTCGTCAACATACCGGCCGGACGCGCATGCAGCCCTGCCTTATTTCTTATGGTTACTGTCTGGCTAACCATAACATCAACATTCCTTTCCCCAATAAATTGACAATTAAATTCATATTATGAAGAACTTTATAGGATTTCTATGGTATCGCCGACTTTGACTGTGGGAACTCCGTCGCCTTTTAGCTCAATATGGCCCGGCAGCTCCGCTGTATCATTTCCATCAAATTTGAGGGTGCAATGCCCCATTTCACGCAATGTATAGTTTGCTTCGCCGCCTACTGCGGTTACTGTGTACTGTTTGCCGCTAATTACAAAGGTGTCTCCGACTTTGACATCTTCCGATAAATTTTCAATCGTATGTAATACGGCCAAATCTGCCATTTCCTGCGGAGCATTATTATTAAAAATTATAATAAACCCGGCTTCCATGAACTCTGCTACCGATTCGCCGATTCCCGTCACCGTCGACTTGTATTTCATAGACAGTTCCTCTCTTTCTAACTTCTTTGTTGCAATCTGTCAATCTTTTCAGAACGAAATTTAACTTTGGGACACAGTATGAAAACCGGAAACGATTTTCATACTGTGCCAAAGTTCCGTTAAAACATTTGGAAACTGAATAAGTAGGCAATTAATACCGCTATAGGACCTGTGATCAAGCGAGAGAACAGTACTGCCGGAACACCGACTTCAACTGTTTCCGGTTCCGCTTCGCCAAGGCTCAGTCCTACAGGGACAAAGTCGCACCCAACCTGGGCGTCAATGGCAAACAATGCCGGAAGAGCATACTGTGGAGGAATATGGCCCAAACCGATTTCAGTACCGACAAGAACGCCGACGATCTGGGCGATAACCGCGCCAGGCCCCAGAATTGGGGACAGGAACGGAATAGCACAAATAATAGAAACAACAAGCAGTCCGACCAGCGAACCGGCTGCCGGTGAAATAAGTCTTGCAATGGCATCGCCGATGCCGGTTTGCAAAATAATACCGATCAGCATTGCCACGAACGCCATGAAAGGAAGAATGTTCCTGATGATGGAATTCACGGAATCACGGCCGGCCTGATAGAAGATACCGACAACCTTACCGGTACCGGTGCCGATTCTGGTAATGAGTCCGGGTTTTGCATTTGCTGCCTGAGGGGCCGCCGTCTCTTTTGCAGGAGCCGGAGCGGTTTTCTTCGGCTGTGCCTTAGAGGCACCTGCAGGCACTTCTCCCTCATAAAGCTGCACATTGTCTTCCTTCACACCGGATACGTAGTTGTCTTCCCGAATGAATTGTGCAAGCGGTCCGGACTGTCCGACCGGGACTACGTTGATGGTCGGGATACCTTTTTTAGGATATACGCCACATCTTGCCGTGCCGCCGCAATCTACAACAGCCGCCATAACTTCTGCATCTTTCGCGGTGGTCTTAAAACCGTCAACAATCGTTGCACCCGTCAGTTCCGCGATTCTCTTAGAAATCGGTGAAATGGTGTTGCCTGTGACGTTGAGGATAATATGTTTTTCTTCCGTCGGCTTCAGAATCAATGGTCCGCCCCAGCCGCCGGGACCTTTCACAATTTTTACAGCTCTGTACATACGGATCTCCCC
>JAAYWU010000013.1 GCA_012516295.1 Clostridiales bacterium
ACTCATATTTATTATATTTCAGGCGGAAATTATTGTCAATCAAAATTAATTTATGAATATTTTTTATAATTTTGTTAAAATACACTCAATATTTAAACAGTTTATGCAAAAAGCTTCCAAGAAAATAGAAGCTTTTCTAAATCAACATTCTACTTTAGAAGTTTGTCCAACATGTTCATAATTTCATTCAGCTTTTCATTTGTGTCGATAGAATCCCCCTTTTCAAAGGCTTCACGCACACAGGAATTCAGATGCGCATGCATAATTTCAAGGTTTGCTTTGCGCAGAATCGCCTGCGTTGCCATCAATTGGTTGGATATATCGATGCAGTAGCGGTCGTCCTCCACCATTTTCAAAAGCCCGTCCAGCTGCCCTCTGGCCGTTTTCAGCAAGCGGGTTATTTTCGCTTTATCCGCTTTCATTTTTCCCTCTCCGCCTTTTCTTGCATTATTTCCCGAACAATCCCTTTTTCTCCTGAATCGAAACCACCTCGTAGCCGGCTTCGCTCACCGCGTTTTTCAGAACCTCGTCGGAAACCTCCGCTTTCAGCGTTACCGTGGCATTTTTTTGCTTCAGGTCCACCTTTGCCTCGACCCCCTCGATGGCGTTCAGGGCTTTTTCCACCCTTGCCTTACAGTGCTCACAGCTCATACCGTTGATTTGCATTACTTTTTTCATCATTGAATCTCCTTCCGTTTCCGATAATGATTGTTGCTTTTGCACGCCCCGGTCAGGCCGGAAAAGCTTCAGCCGGAGTGCGTTTGTCACCACACAGACTGAGCTTAGGCTCATTGCCGCCGCGGCGAACATCGGGTTCAGCTTCCAGCCGAACAGGGAATAAAACGCGCCGGCCGCAAGCGGAATGCCGATACTGTTGTAAAAGAACGCCCAGAACAGGTTTTCCTTTATATTTCGGATCACCGCTTTGCTGAGCTGAATGGCGGTTACCGCGTCCTGCAAATCGTTTTTCATAAGCACAATATCCGCCGATTCCATTGCAATATCTGTCCCCGCACCGATGGCGATGCCGACATCCGCCCTTGCCAGGGCCGGCGCGTCGTTGATACCGTCCCCCACCATGGCAACCTTCCGGCCGGACTGCTGGATTTTACGGATTTCGCCCTCCTTATCCTGCGGCAGCACCTCGGCCACAACCCGGTCGATCGAAAGCTGTTTCCGGATGGATTCGGCTGTTTTTTTATTATCGCCCGTCAGCATGACAACATCCATTCCCATGGATTTCAACTGCCGGATTGCCTTTTCGCTGGTCGGTTTTACCACGTCGGCTACGGCGATTATGCCCATCGGCTTTCTGCCCTTTGCGAAATACAGGGGCGTTTTCCCGCTTTCCGCGAATGCGTCCCCCTGTTCCCCAAGGGATGACACATCCACTCCCATGCGGTTCATATAGGCCAAATTCCCGGCGAAGTACGGTTCTCCTCCGATTTCCGCCGTGATTCCCAGCCCCGACAAGGCGTTAAAATTCTGTACAGGCTGAAGGGGGATTCCCATTTCCTCTGCCTTCTCTACGATTGCTTCGGCCAGGGGATGCTCCGAAAGCTTTTCAATGGATGCCGCCGCTGTAAGCAATTCCTGCTCCGTCACACCTTTGGAAGCGGCCATATCCGTTACAACCGGCCTGCCCTCCGTTATGGTGCCCGTCTTGTCGAGGACAACCGTTTTTACCGTATGGGCGGTTTCCAGCGCCTCGGCGGATTTTATAAGAATACCGTTCGACGCCCCCTGGCCGGTTCCTACCATTATGGCCACCGGCGTGGCCAACCCCAGCGCGCACGGACAGGAAATAACCAGTACGGAAATGCCTATGGACAGGGCGAAGGGAAAGGACTGCCCTGCAAAAAGCCATATGGCTGCGGAAAGAACGGCAATCCCGATGACAACCGGCACAAAAACGCCGCTGATTTTATCCGCAAGCTTGGCAATCGGTGCTTTGGAGGCACTCGCGTCCTCCACAAGCGCAATAATCTGTGCCAGCGTGGTGTCGTTTCCTACCTTTTCCGCCCTGAATTTTAGAAAGCCGGACTTATTCATGGTTGCGGCAACCACCTTGTCGCCCGCCCGCTTTTCCACCGGGATGCTTTCGCCCGTAAGCGCGGACTGGTCAACCGCCGAGCTTCCTTCAACAACGGTTCCGTCCACCGGAATACTCTGTCCCGGCCGGACAAGCACGATATCTCCCACCGCAACTTCTTCAACCGGCACCTCCGCTTCGGTTTCCCCGCGCAGGACGGTCGCCGTTTTCGGAGCCAGGTCCATCAGCTTTGCAATCGCTTCGGACGTTTTTCCCTTTGACCGCGCTTCCAGATATTTTCCGAGCGTGATCAATGACAGAATGGTTGCGGCCGACTCAAAATACAAATCCATGCTGTACTGCATGACCAGTTCCATCTTATGATGCCCAAGTCCGTAGCCGATTGCATATAGGGCAAACACGCCGTACAGCAGAGCGGCCGACGAACCGACAGCGCTCAACGAGTCCATATTGGGCGCTCCATGAAACAAGGTTTTAAACCCAACCTGATAATATTTCCTGTTGACATACACAATCGGAAGGGTGAGCAGGAACTGGGTAAACGCGAAAGCAAAGGCATTCTCGGTTCCATGCACCCAATCCGGCAGGGGAAAGCCCAACATATGCCCCATGGAAAGATACAAAAGCGGAATCAGGAATGCGAAGGAAACAAGCAACCGGAATTTCATGGACCGGTACTGTGCTTCGACGGAATTCCCGCCCGTATCTTCTTTGGCCTTCACTTCTCCCCGGCGAAAAACCGATGCGCCGTAGCCCGCTTTTTCTACTGCTTCTATAATGGCTCTGTCCCCGGTCAATGCGGCGTCATAATCAACGGTCATGCTGTTTGTCAGCAGATTTACATTAACCTTCTGCACACCTTCCAGCTTACTAACGCTCTTTTCCACATTCGCCGAACAGGCGGAACAGGTCATCCCTGTAACTTGAAATTTCTGATTCATTGAAACACCTCCCACCCCCGTGGGGTGTATAATCAATATAAACCCGGGTTTGCGTTTTGTCAACTGGATTTAACTTATAATTTTTTAAAACCTTCCCCATCCTCGTGCGTTTTCAAGCGCCCGCCGCGTTGCATAAATCCTGTTTTGTGCTACACTTATATATTGGCTATTACGTTAGGAGGTCTATTTTTTGAAAAAAGGCTATCTTTACATCATTCTTGCAACTTTCTTTTTCAGCTCAATGGAAATCGCCTTGAAAATTTCCGCCGGTACTTACAACCCGATTCAGCTTACTTTTTTAAGGTTTCTGATCGGCGCGCTGGTGCTGCTGCCGCTGGCGATGCGTGAAATCCGAAAAAAGCAGATTTCTTTTTGCTTTAGCGACTGGAAATTCTTCTCATTAACCGGTTTCATCTGCGTCGTTATCAGTATGATTTTATATCAGCTCGGCATCGTGTTTTCGAAAGCCTCCGTAG
>JAAYWU010000148.1 GCA_012516295.1 Clostridiales bacterium
AAAAAGCCATTTGTATCCTTTGAAAGAAAAAATTTTACCGACCAGAACCCGGAACATTACGGTTTGCGTGGTTCGGCAACAAGGGTGAAAAAAATTTATCCGCCGCCGCGCATGCAGCCGCAGCCTTTGTTTCGCGGTAGTGTCGAGGAATGTGTGGAGCTGGTATTTCGTGAATTAGGAAAGGGATGAAAGAATGAATCAGGACATTTTGGTTTGTCTGGAAGCAAATGAAGATGAGTTGCATCCTTCATCCCTTGAACTGCTTGGAAAGGCGGTGGAATTAACGCAGCCTTGCGGAGGAAGTATATATGGTATCGTGATGAGAGACACCCGGAAGCTGCTGAATGATTTGCGCGGTCTGCCGTTACAGAAAGTGTTTGTTTGCCGTTCGTGCCATACTTACGATGCACAGGAGTGTGCGGAAGCGGTTGTGGAATGTGTCCGACAGGTCGATCCTTCGGTGCTGCTGATTCCCGGAACCTGTTTCGGACGTTCCATCGCGCCGCGTATCGCCGTAGCCTGCCGCACAGGTCTTACCGCGGATTGTACCGAGCTGGAACGTACCGGGGACGGGGGACTCATACAGATTCGTCCGGCATTTGGCGGAAACATTATGGCGAAAATCGTAACCGACCATACCCGCCCCCAGATGGCGACGGTTCGCCCCGGCGTGATGCTGCCCTGTGCACGGGAAGGAGACCGGATGCCGGAGCTGTGTACCTTGAGCGGAGAGTCAAAAGGGCGGGTGCGCTTGTTGGACATTCAGCCGGTAAAACGGGCGGCAGGCATCGCCGCGCAGAAGGTGCTGGTTGCAGCCGGCCGCGGAGTGAAAAAGAAAGAAGATCTACGGATGCTGAACGATTTGGCAGAACGGCTGGGAGGTTCCCTTGCGTGTTCCCGAGCGTTGGTTGAAAAGGGCTTTCTGCCCCATGAAAAGCAGATTGGTCTGTCCGGAGCAACCGTATGTCCGGATTTGCTGCTCACCTTCGGAATTTCCGGTTCGGTGCAGTTTCAGGCGGGAATCCGCAGGGCAAAGAAAATTATCGCAATCAATTGCAATCCGAATGCCAAAATTTTTGATGTAGCACATATTCCGATTTGTGGTGATATGTATGAGATCCTTCCAAAGCTGATCGAGCGTTTGAAAGGCGTTGAAAGAAAAGGAAGTGACAATGCAGGCTTACCGCTGGTTGGGGAGAAAATAGATTTTTAAAGATCAGGATGGTATGGAATTATTGAGATTGTGTAGGAGGTGACCCCTTTGATCCGATTCGAAAACGTAACGAAAGCATTTAGGCACAGAGAAGTCATAACAAATCTGAACTTTGAAATTCAGGACGAGGAACTGGTCGTTTTGGTAGGGCCCAGCGGCTGTGGAAAGACCACAACATTGAAGATGATCAACAAGCTGACATCGCCGACTTCTGGGAGAATTCTGATTGATAATCAGGATATTGCCCAGCTTGATACGGTGAAGCTGCGCCGGAAAATTGGGTATGTCATTCAAAAGACCGGCCTTTTTCCCCATATGACGGTGAAAGAGAATATTGAAATTATTTTGCAGCTGGAGGGAATGAACACCGAAGAAAGAGATCGCATTACCTCTGAAATGATGCGCATTGTCGGAATGAATCCGGACGAATACCTGTATCGCTATCCGTCGCAGTTGAGCGGTGGCCAACTGCAAAGAATCGGGGTGGCAAGGGCGTTTGCGTCCGATCCCAAAATTGTTTTGATGGACGAGCCGTTTTCCGCGTTGGACCCCATCACTAGAGCCCAGCTTCAGTCAGAACTTGTCAGCTTGCAAACCCGGCTGAAAAAAACGATTGTCTTCGTAACGCATGACATGGATGAAGCAATTAAAATAGCGGATCGGATTTGCATCCTTGACAGCGGACAAATTCTGCAATACGATACGCCGGAAAATATCCTGAAGAATCCGGCAAATCAATATGTATCAGAGTTTGTAGGAAGAAAGAGAATCTGGAACACACCGGAATTGATTCGGGTCAGGGACATTATGCAGACAAAGCCCGTTACATGTTCCCCTGAAATTTCTCCGAAAAAATGTATGGAAATGATGGCGGCCAATCGGATCAACGCGGTACCGGTTGTCGATTCGGAAAAACGGTTATTGGGAATCGTTTACGGAGCAGCCCTTCAGCAGCAGCTTTCTCAGGCCAAATCCGTTTCCGATATTATGAGAATCGAATTTCCGCAGACATCTCCTGGGAAAAACCTCCTCGAAATTCTCACTTATGTTCGGCAAAATCGGCTCGATTTTGTTCCGGTTGCGGATGAGGAAAAGCATTTGCTCGGGCTGATTACATCCAACGGCCTTATGACCGCGCTGAGTCAGCAGTTTGTTGATACGGAGGATTCCATATGACTGAATTTTTTATAAGCTTCTGGAATATTCGTGAACAGGTTTTGTCCCTGCTTTTTGACCATATCCAGTTGACGATTTTATCCGTGGGAATTGCTGTTTTAATCGGGATTCCCGTTGGCATTCTAATCAGTCATTCGCCGGCGCTTTCAAGACCGGTATTGGGCATGACGAATCTTGTGCAGGCAATTCCCAGTCTGGCTATGCTGGGCTTCTTAATTCCTTATCTTGGAATCGGAACGGCTCCCGCCATTTTCTGTGTGGTGATTTATTCGCTGCTGCCGATTATTAAGAACACTTGTATCGGCCTGAATAACATTGACCCGGATACTTTAGAGGCGGCCAAAGGAATCGGAATGACGAAGGGGCAGGTCATGCGCAAGGTGCAGTTTCCACTTGCGCTCCCGGTCATTATGGCCGGTATCCGCATTGCCGCGGTAAACGCGGTGGGATTTGTCACCATTGCGGCTTTCATCGGTGCCGGTGGACTGGGGTATCTGGTTTACTCGGGAATTCAAACCAGTAATACCAACCTGATTCTAAGCGGTGCAATTCCGGCCTGCATTCTGGCGTTGTTGGTCGATTTTATTGTCGGCTTTTTGGAAAAAGTGGTGACGCCGGTCAGCCTGATGAACCCGAGTGCTGACATGACAAAGGAAAAGGTTCAGCGCAACAAAAGAAAGCGCGGGATTGTATCGGTTAGTGCGCTGGTGATTACCATTGCAATTATTGCTGCTTCCGTAGCGCCGAATTATAATCAGAAGGGTAAAG
>JAAYWU010000149.1 GCA_012516295.1 Clostridiales bacterium
TAATCAGGGTGTCCCGGGTTCGAGTCCCTGATGGTGCACCATTAAGAAGTCGGAACAGGGGCCGGAAGCCTCTGACCTCTGCGTCTGACAGTATATGGCCCGTTGGTCAAGCGGTTAAGACACCGGCCTCTCACGCCGATAACGGGAGTTCGATTCTCCCACGGGTCACCAATTGCGAAAAGTCCATTGATATAGATTAGCAGGTAAAATTGATATCCGCACAGCAATGTGTGAAATATTAGTTGGTGCTGATGATGATGAGGGTCCACCCGTTCCCATTCCGAACACGGAAGTTAAGCTCATCGATGCCGAAGATACTTGGCTGGTAACGGCCTGGGACAATAGGAAGGTGCCAACACAAATATTCCTCAATAGCTCAGTCGGTAGAGCATGCGGCTGTTAACCGCAGGGTCGTTGGTTCGAGTCCAACTTGGGGAGCCAAAGAAACCACTTGTCGTAAGACAGGTGGTTTTTTGCATATCGTACTGTCCCCAACATATAACAAAATCATAATGTGGTTTCTGTAATTATGTGAAATATCCTTGCCGGAAACGAAAAAAGCAAGGAGCGGAGGTATAGTATAGAGAAAATGCTGTATTCTTTAAGCTTGCTTTCCTGAGTTGAAGATAACGTTAATATTCCTCATTGCTTTTATATCGTTCTTGCTTTATACTTAATTTAAACTAAAGATGAGGTGTAAATATGATCGGTATTATCGGGGCTATGGAAATAGAAGTGGAAAATTTAATTTCGGTTATGACCGACCGGAAATCGGAGACAATCAGCGGAATCGTTTTTTATATGGGAAAAATTGAAAACACCAACTGTGTTGTGGCAAAATGTGGAGTCGGCAAAGTAGCCGCCGCCGTTTGTGCGCAGACCATGATTTTAAGATATAGAACGGACGCGTTGATTAATGTCGGTGTGGCAGGCGGTATCGGAAAGGAAATCCATATTGGCGATATCGTTGTGTCAACCGGGCTGGTACAGCATGATATGGATACCACTGCGCTCGGCGATAAAAAGGGCTTGATCAGCGGGTTGAACCTTGTTACGATTCCGGCCAGAAAACGTTTAGCCGACCTTGTTGCGTCTACGGCACGGAATATATACGGGGAGAGCGTACATGCCGGAATTATCGCAACCGGCGACCAGTTCATCGGCGATGGCGGCAAACTGAATCAAATTGCGGAGGAATTCGGCGCGTCCGCCTGTGAAATGGAGGGCGGCAGTATCGCGCAGGTTTGCTATATGAATCAAATAGAGTTCGTTGTTATCCGCGCCATATCGGATAACGCGAATGAAGCGGCAAAGGTGGATTTCCCCACATTTGCGGCGAGCTCCGCCCGGAAATCGGCGGAGCTGATTCAGAAGGTCCTTCCCAACATATAAAAGAGGTGAAAACCATGAGGGTGATCGACATTTCGCGTGAACTGTTTTCAGCGCCTGTTTATCCCGGCGACCCCATTCCCCGCCGCGACCGGCTGCGCAGGATGGATTTGGGCGATGTTTGCAATCTTTCAGGGTTTTACACAGGCTGTCATGCTTCAACCCATATAGACGCCCCCAGCCATTTTATTGAGGACGGAAAAACAGTTGACCAATTGGAACCGGAACGGTTTCTCGGCGAGTGTACGGTTATAGAGATGCAGGGGATTATTACCGGCTCGGATATTGACCGTATCCTGCCGGTTACAAAAAAGCGGATCCTGTTTAAAGGCGAAGGAAAAGCGCTCCTTTCCGAAAGCGGAGCGTTTGCCTTGACCGACGCCGGTATTTTGCTGGTTGGCACGGATTCTCTCAGCATTGAAACGGACAAGGACGAAACCTATCCGGCCCACCGGGAGCTGCTGGGCGCCGGGGTACCGATACTGGAGGGCTTGAACCTTTCCGAGGTGGAGCCGGGCAACTACCGTCTGATTGCCCTGCCCCTGCTTCTGGGCGGCGCGGAGGCCTCCCCGGTACGCGCGGTACTGGTGGCGGAATAATCGCCCGCGTGTGCTTCCAATCGGTTCTGCTTATATACAAAATAAAAGAGGGCATGGAATCCCTTGATTCCATGCCCGGTTTTTATTCTTCCTATTTATAATGGCGCACAACAGCCGTGACTTTTCCCAAAATCGTAACTTCCTTTGCGTAAATCGGCTGATAAGCCGGGTTTTCCGCCTGCAGCCGGATACCGGCTTTTTCGCGGTAGAAACGCTTTACGGTCGCTTCATCCTGAATCATTGCGACGACAATTTCGCCGTTATTTGCGGTGGCGGTTTTCGCCGCTATGACAATGTCGCCGTCCAGAATACCCGCATTGATCATGCTGTCGCCGCGGACATTTAGTGCGAAATATTCCGAACTGCTTCGGTTATTGCCGGGAGCATAGGGCACATACCCCTCAATCTCCTCTACAGCAAGGATCGGCTGCCCGGCGGCAACCCTGCCGACAATGGGAACTTGGATTGTGCTTTGCTCGCCGGCAAGATGAATTGCACGGTTTAAGCGGGCGTCGCGGGTAATATAGCCCAAGCGTTCCAATGTTTTCAAATGGGCATGCACACTTGAAGTGGACCGCAGTCCTGTTGCTTTGCATATTTCACGCACGGTCGGCGGAAGACCGCCCTCCGTCCTGCTTTTCAGGTATTCATAAACTTTCCGCTGGCTTTCGGTCAACACATAGCGCGCCCCCTTAAAAATCCTTATATCAGCATTATAACATAAAATTAGAATAAATCAAACAAACGCTTTAAAACCAAAAATTCATAAGA
Organism: Clostridiales bacterium; assembly: GCA_012516295.1. GTDB lineage: Bacteria > Bacillota > Clostridia > Oscillospirales > Acutalibacteraceae > Caproiciproducens. Next base: position 2,760 of record JAAYWU010000149.1, read on the forward strand.
AATTCATAGCTATTTAACAACTCAAAAGTGCATTGCTATATAATAGAGATGTAATCAAGGATATGGAGCCGCACCATTACTTGATACATGTTCTACCCTCCTCAATATACCCCTCAAGCTAATGAAGAAGAACCCAATCATTCGGACTGGGTTCTTTTTCTTTTTTATTTTGTCAAAAATTCATTTCCATTTCCGAATAGACCGCCTATTATGTGGTCAAAATAGTATCGGAGGTGGCACGAATGGATAATTTACATCTGCTAAACAATAAACCAAAAAAGGATAATTCCAGAGGGTTTTATATTGCGCTCGGTGTGTGCCTGATTGCAATCGGCGTGGCAGCATGGACAACCTATGACAGCGTAGTGAATTACGCGGCTCCCAATGAAGGAACGGTCAGCAGTGAGCAGGTTCAGCATACGAATGAAGCAGTCAGCGGCATTAAAGTGTACGAGGAGGCATCCTCGGTACCGTCACAGGTGCTTTCATCCGAACCGGCGCCAAAAGTGAAAGAGGAAGTTTCAAAAGCGCCTGTAACTCCGCCCTCCAAGGTACCCGCCAAGCGCACGGAGGCGAAAGTATTAACTTTTACCAGCCCGGTTGACAAAACAGTTACCCAGGGTTTCAGCGGCCAGAATCCGGTCTATTCCAAAACCTTTAAGGACTGGCGCGTGCATACGGGTACGGACTTTGCGGCGAAGCCGGGGGATACCGTAAAGGCCGCCGCGGACGGTACCGTTAAGGACATTGTGTCGGACGATTTCTACGGAAACACAGTAGTAGTAATGCACGACAATATAGAAACCAGCTATTGCGGCCTTGGCACCATAATTGTCCGTAAGGGCGAAGGATTAAAACAGGGTCAGAAAATTGGCACGGTCGGCATTACGCCGTTTGAAAGCGCCGATGCTTCGCATATGCATCTTTCCATGAAAAGAGACGGAAAATACATTGACCCGCTCTCTGTTATTAAATAACACACGCCCCCGTTTCGTTTAGGGGCGCTGCAAGGTCACGGAGCCGATCGGTTCCGCGGCCTTTTCTATTTGTAAAAGTCTCCGTATTGTGCTATAATAGCATTGAGATGTACGAATCACACAAAAAATGTCGATTTTTTAATTTACAGTTTGTTAATGATTTATACATTATCTGTTACCATAACCATTTTATACTTGTATTGTCGGGAAAGGTTATGGAAAGGAGGCTAATGATTGAAGAAGGGAAATACAACCCTGGTATGTGTTACGGGGCAGCGTGACTGCGACAGGCTGATTCGGGCCGGCAGAAAAATTGCCGATGAAACTTCCACTTCTCTGCAGGTTCTTTGCGTGCAGCCAACTTCCGCGGGGGATAAAAGCTGTGAGGAGCTTGAGTATCTGAGGCAGACGGCACGTGACGCACAGGCGGAAATGACCGTGTATTTTAACGATGATGCGGCATTGATCGCCGTGGGGTTTGTAAAACAAATCGGTGCTGTCCATATTGTAACGGGAATGCCGGAGGCACCGGTGAATGGATTTGTTGAGCTGATTCATAAGCTTTTGCCCAAAATACCTGTTTCCATGGTCGGAAAGGAAGGAACGATTTATAATATTTGTCCTACTGGTAGAAAACAGCAGACAGTTAAACTTGCTATGCAGAATTGATACATAGGAACCGAGCGCCGGAGCGAAAGCCCGGCGCTCATTCTTATTTCCTGTTCCAGCCTTAAAATGATCGTACGGAAATATACGGCCCGTTGCCCGAGGGGCTTGAAGATCCTGCCGAAAACGTTTGCGAAGGGCGCAGAACCAATAAAAAACTTGCAAATCACTCCAAAATTGTTTATTATTATAAATATGTCTGATTCTGAATGTAAGGTGATTTTTTGTATAAAGGATGCATTTTTGATTTGGACGGAACACTGGCGAACACACTTGCGTCCATTGCTTACTTTGCAAACACCGCTCTGCAGAAATGCGGATACGAAACCATTGCGGTAGACAAATACCGGTATCTGGTTGGAAACGGTGCGGACAGGCTGATGCATAACATGCTGGATACTGTCTGCGGCGCAGGCGGATACGGCGAAGAAGATATCCGGAGGGTGCGCAAAGTATACGACGAGCTGTACGAAGGAAACCCAACCTATTTGGTTACCAATTACCCCGGAATGCGCGAAGCGGTGGACAAGCTGAAAGCCGCCGGGCTGAAGCTGGCGGTGCTTTCGAATAAGCCGCACAACTGCACGACTGCCATTGTAGAAGCCCTTTACGGAAAACTGTTCGACTGCTGCTACGGCCAGCGCCCTAAGGTCGCACGGAAGCCTTCGCCGGACGGTGCCCTGCTGATTGCGGACGAACTTCAAATTGAACCGAAGGACTTCCTTTATATCGGGGATACGAATACCGATATGAAAACCGGAGCCGCCGCCGGAATGGATACGGTAGGGGTGCTCTGGGGCTTTCGGGACGAAAAGGAATTACGGGAAAATCAGGCAAAATTTATTATTCAAAGGCCGGAGCAAATTTATGGTATAGCTGCCAGCAGCATGAGGTGATTCATGAAGTGGCTTCAAAATTTTCTTAAAACCGACCACAGGCTTGGCTTTCGGGTGGTAAAGACCGGCATTGCCGTTACGCTCTGCGTTGTCTTATCCACTTTTTTTAAGCTGAATCAGCCTTTTTTTACGGTCATTGCCGCAGTAATGACGATTGGGA
>JAAYWU010000150.1 GCA_012516295.1 Clostridiales bacterium
ATAAAATCTGCGAAGCGGAAAACTTACTGTTTGAAAAATTGGATACCGGTGATAGGAACTATCTGACGCTGGCTCTTGATTTTTACCAGACGATTAACCGCCTGAGCGATGAGGAACTGGAAAAACAGAATTTTTCACGAAATGAGATACAGGAAGGGCTACAGCAGATCTTAAAGAAATTTCAGGTCACTTCCATTGAACTTCCGGAAGGACAAAAAAAGGACCGCTCCTAGGAGCGGTCCTTTTTTATTCAGCTTAAGCGTTGTTTTTAATGAAGTTCCAGTTGTCCCGGCACATGTCGTCCAGAGAATACTTTGCTTCCCAGCCAAGTTCCTTTTTCGCTTTGGAAACATCGGCGTAGCAGACGGCAATGTCGCCGGCTCTGCGCGGGGCGATTTTATAATTTACCTTTTTGCCGCTGGCCTTTTCAAAGGCGTGAACAACGTCCAGCACGCTGCTTCCCTTGCCGGTGCCAAGGTTATACGCCTCGGCTCCCTCAATGTGCGGGAGCTTTTCCAGCGCCTTCAGATGGCCGTTTGCAAGGTCGCACACATGGATATAATCGCGCACGCCGGTTCCGTCCGGGGTCGGATAGTCGTCGCCGAATACGCTCAGGCATTCCAGTTTGCCGACGGCAACCTTCATGATATACGGCATCAGATTGTTCGGGATACCGTTCGGATTTTCGCCGATCAGGCCGCTTTGGTGTGCGCCGATCGGGTTAAAGTAGCGCAGAAGCGCAACCTTGAAGTTTTTATCCGCAAAGCAGACATCCCTTAAGATGTTTTCAATCATCAGCTTGGTGCTGCCGTAGGGGTTGGTGGTGGAAAGGGGCATGTCCTCCTTGAACGGCGCTTTGTTGTTCATGCCGTAAACCGTTGCGGAAGAGCTGAACACAAGCTGGTAAACCTTGTATTTCCGCATTAACCGCAGAAGGTTGAGGGTGCCGGTTAAGTTGTTGTGGTAGTATTCCAGTGGCTTTTCAACGGATTCGCCAACGGCCTTCAGCCCGGCAAAATGAATCACAGCGTCGATTTTGTTTTCCTCAAAGATTTTTTCAAAGCCGTCATAATCGAGCATATCGCACTCGTAAACCGGGAAGGTTTTCTTCGTAAGCTTTTCAACAATTTTTAGTACTTCGGGCGAAGAATTGCTATAGTTGTCCATTACAACGATATCATAGCCGTTGTTTAGAAGCTCGATGCAGGTATGGGAACCGATATATCCTGCTCCGCCGGTTACTAATACTCTCATTTTGAATTCTCCTTATAACGTTTGTATGCCTCGCGAAGCTCCTGTGCGGTTTCTTCGGGGCAGGTTGGGTTACAGCACGCCCATGCACCCGTTTCACTAGAAGCGTTGAACTTTTGCTTTTGCGCGCTCCGCATCGGGGGGAAGAATTCAATGTGGAAATGGAAATCCTTTGAATAATCACCCATGTTGACCGGAGCGTTATGCATGCACATCATGTAGGGGAACTGGTAGCCGAATAAATTGTCCAGCATCCCGACGGTGTCGCGGATGGTCAACCCCAGCTCCGTTTTTTCTTCCTCGGTGAGGTCCGTCATATACTCCGTATGGCGGTTCGGGAAGATGTACACGCCGTAGGGGTATTCGCAGTAAAACGGAAGGAACACGGTAAAATACCTGGTTTTAAAGATGATGCGCTTGTTTTCCTTCAGCTCATTTTCCAGCATATCGCAAAACAGGCATTTGTGCTTTTCTACATAATACTCTTTTGCCGCGCCGGTTTCAAGCTCCAGCTTTTTTGGAAGGAAAGAATATCCGTAAATCTGGCCGTGCGGGTGGGGCATGGTTACGCCCACCACTTCGCCCCGGTTCTCAAACGGGAAGATATATTTTATTTTTTCATCCGCGCGCATAAGGGTGAAGCGTTCGCACCATAGGTCCACCAGCTTGCGCATATGCTCGTCCGAAAGCTCCGGCAGGGTCTGCGTGTGGTTCGGCGAATACAGGATGACCTCGCATTTGCCGTAGCTCGGCTTTACCTTAAAGAAATCGGTCGCAACGTCGTCCGGCTCGGGCGGGTTTTGCGACAGCGCCGGAAAATCGTTGTCGTATTCCATTACCTCGTAATCCGGCACATTGCCGAAGCTTGGGCAGAACGGGCAGTAATCCTTCGGCATCTGCGGGCGGTTCTGCCGGTTCGACGCAATCATAATCCAGTCCTTTATCAGCGGATGCCATCTTAATTCAGCCATAAAAATCCTCCATACTTTATAAAATCCTTGTGCCGCCGACCGGCCGGATTTTCAGCACGTGGCAGCTGCCCTTGCCGAGAACGGCTTCCATTTTTTCGATAAATTCTTCCAGATGCGCGTCCGGAACAAAGGTCTGTACCGTTCCGGCAAAGCCGCCGCCGTGCACGCGGTACGCCCCGCCCTTTTCGTCCAGATATTTCTGGCAGAGGGCGAGCGTAAGGGAAACGCCCTGTTCCTGCACATGGGACGGCGAAAAAACGTTTTGCAGATACATATAAGACGAATAGCCGCTTTCGATAATCAGCTTCTTAAATGTTTCGAAATCCCCGCGGTTTAAAGCCTCGGCTTCTTTTTTTGCCCTTGCGTTGTCCGCGTAAAAATGGAGCGCGCGCAGCACCGCGCGGTCGCCCGCCTTTTTCCGCACTTCCGCAATTTCCCGTTGAAACGCGTCCTCGCTCACTTCGGAAAGGACGTCCTTCCCGAAGTACGCCGCAACCGCCTTCATTTCGGCCGGAATCGCCGCGTAATCGGGGGTCAAATCGGCATGGCTTCCCTTTGTATCGATGATGCACAGCGAATATCCGCATTTCCCGAAATCGAAATCAACCTTTTGCACCGCCGGGTTTTCGGCGTCCTTAAAATCGATGGCGACGAAGCCGCCGACCGAGCTGGCCGCTTGATCCATCAGCCCGCAGGGCTTCCCAAAGTAAACATTTTCGGCATACTGGCCGATCTGCGCGATTTTCAGCGCGCTTTCCTTTCCGCCGCAGAACAAATCGTTTACAATGGTGCCAATCAGCACTTCAAATGCCGCTGAGGAAGAAAGCCCGGACCCCGCCAGCACGTTCGAGGTGGTGTAGGCTTCAAATCCGCCGACGCGGTAACCCATTTGCGCGAATTTGCTTAAAATTCCGCGAATCAGCG
>JAAYWU010000151.1 GCA_012516295.1 Clostridiales bacterium
ATCAGCACCGGGTTGTTCTTTGATTTACGGGAAAGGATGCGGATGACGTTGCGGATTTCCGAATCTCTTCCGATAACGGGGTCGATTTTATGATTTTTCGCAAGCATTACCAAATCCTGCCCGTATTTCGAAAGCGCGTCGTAGGTTTCTTCCGGTGTATCGCTGGTTACCCGGGTGTTTCCGCGGACGGTGGAAAGCGCGGAGAGAAATTGATCCCGGGTGATGCCGAAAGAATCAAAAACCGCGCGCACAGCGGAATTCGGTTTATTTAAAATGGAAAGCATGATGTGTTCGACGGAAACGTATTCGTCCTTCATGCGCTCGGACTCTTTTTCCGCTTCGACCAGAACGGCGTCAACGTCTGCGGAAACGTAAATTTTTCCCGGTTCGCGCCCCGGACCGGTTACGCCCGGAAGCTTTGCGACCTGTCGCTTTACGCTGTCCAGCACCGCTTCCGTGGAGATGCCCATTTTTTTGAAAAGCTGGGGAATCAGGCCGTTTTCCTGGGATAGCAGCGCCTGGAGCAAATGCTCTTCCTCAATTTGCATGTTGTTATTCTGAATCGCAATATTCTGCGCTTCCTGAATGGCTTCCAGTGATTTCTGCGTGAATTTTTGAGCATTCATGAAATCCTACCTCCTTATTCACAATTGTTCAAATCACTTCGCTGATTTTTACATAACGGGAATAATTTTCTTCGATTGCTTTCTCTGCCGCTTCCAAATCATCCAACCCGGAAAAATAGAGCTTCAGATTCTTGTCAAAAGAACGGATATAATCGGATATGGCAGCCGCAAGATTTTCATTGGTTTGCTGGGATTCGTCACGCGGAAGAAGGAACTGCCGTGTGTACCGGCCCGTTTCCACCTCGCACAATACTTTTCCTTCCGGGAAATAGGACGCGATATACTTGTTTTCCAGCGCGGACCAAAAAACAAAGAAATCCGTCAGAATCGAAAGAAGGGACTGGCTCTGCGTGCGCGCGGAAACCCGCAGCTCGCCGAGGGTCGGGCCGCAGAGGCGGTAAAGCTCCAGCGTATAGCGGATGGTCGGTTTGTACCGGTACCGAAGTGCGCTGCGTATCGAAATCATGGTATCGCTCGGCTGAAACTGAATCTGGAAACTGCCCAGCCCCGCCATCAGCCGGTCCACGCTTTCAAAGATATCTCGCATCCGCATTTCCGGCGTCGGGCAGGAAAAGTATTCCGCAAGGATCTGGTTAATCAGGTTGCTGCGGCTGGTATTTTTCTCATAGGCCATTTTATCAACCGCTTCCACTACCTCATCAATCAGCACAAGGCTGTATACATTTCGATCCATCCTGCTCATCCCAATCTAAAATTTCTTAGCTTACAATAATATTATATCCTAATTATATAACTTGTCAATATAATTATATAATTTCAAATGCAAATTTAAGACAGCGCTCCGGATGTAAATTCGTAAACTTAGTACAAATCTTTCCTCTGTAGTTTTTCAGCCCATAACTCCCGAAGAGTTTCCACATCGTCTGAAAATTCCTTGTCTGTCTGGGTCTCTTTTTTCGAAAGTTCTTCCAGTACTGTGAAGTCAAAAGCGGTATTTCCGTATTTGCGCCAGTCTTCCGTTAATTTCAGGTTTATACAGAAACCGGTTTTTTTGGAAAATGCAAACCGGTTCTTGCTCCCCTGCAGATCACAGGTAGAAAGCAGGAGCATTTTTCCGTTCTGGCTGTTCACAATCGCGTAAATTCCGCCGACAATTTTCCGTTCCTTATAGGCCGCCGTTAGCATTTTTCTATTTTGCTTGTCCATTTTAATATCCCATTTCTTTCAGAATGCGCGATAGCGTCCTCAGCCGTTCGCTGATTAGCTCGTCATTGTCGCTGAGTACCTGCGTAAAGAGTTTGATGTCGTTGTCAATCATGGGATTCTCCGTGCAGATGGAAACCGTCATCGCATCCCCTTGAAGCCCGATACGGTCAATTGTAGTATGCTCAGGGTCGTACAGCTTCTCATAGCGGTAGGCATCCGCACAGTATTGTTTTGCCCTGCAAACCAGAATAGCGAGATCGATTACGCGGTGAAGCGGAAGTTCTTCGGATTGACGGGACCATTTTTCCCCCGTGTAACGCCAAACCTTCGCGGAAATATCCACTTTGCCGCGGTCGTTCCACTGCGCAAGACCGAGAGAAAGCCCTTTTGCGTCGGAATGGTACGCCGCCCTGCCGTCAATATTTTCATAGTTTTCCGAAACAATGACGGGTTTATGTTTTAAAGTTGTTGGAATTTTCATAATAGCACCTCGATTAATAAATTAGTAATTTACTAAATTACTAGATAATAATATGCTTAAACGGATTTACTGTCAAGACTGTTTTTAGGATTGATAAATCCCTTTTTACGGGTATTCCTTTGAAGAATGTCACAATATAATCAATTCGATTCTCTCTCAATTTTCAAGAAGCTTCTATATAGAGGAAAACGGAACCTGTTCCTATGGTTTTTATCTTCTGTAAAGCAGTTTTGATTAAATAAACAAAGAAAAGGGTGAAGCGGTTACCGCTTCACCCTTTTCTTTCTCATTCATGAAAGCCTTTGCCGATGATTTCGCTTGTATTGGATATCAGAATGAACGCATCCGGCTCAACCCGCTTGATGTAACGCCGGAGCTGCACCGCCTGCGGCCGGCGCAGCGCGGTTAAGACTACATAATTATGCTTGTGTGAATACGCGCCCTTTGCATCCAAAACAGTAGCGCTTCGATGGAGTTCTTTCACAATATAATCGCAAATGGTATTCGGATTTGAGCAGACCACATTAAAATACTTTGCGAGGTTGATGCTTTCGATGACGTTGTCGATCGCAAGCGATTTCGATAAAAGGCCGAGTGTTGAAAACAGCGCGGTTTTAATATCGAACACGAAAAACGCCGAAAGAGTGATCAGCACGTCGCTGAAAAATAATGCCCTGCCGATATCGAAGGTCGAATATTTTTTCAGGATTAAAGCGACGATGTCGGTGCCGCCGCTGGAAGCATCAATATTAAATAGAAGCGCGGAGCCAAACGCCGGCAGCGCTACGGCAAATACCAGATCCAGCATCGGCTGATCGGTTAACGGTTGGTGCAGGGGGTAAATCTTTTCCAGCCCGGCAAGGCACCCCGAAAGCAGCATACTGGAGTACACGGTTTTTAAAGCAAAGCCCTTCCCGATAAAGATGAAACCAAGAATCAGCAGAAGAACATTCAGAATCAGGTTCACCGTACCGGGGGTAAACGGAGTAATCCTTCCGATTACAACGGAAATGCCGGTAACTCCCCCGAAAGTAAAGTTATTGGGGAATTTAAAAAAGTAAACGCCCACAACAATAAAAAGAGTGCTAACCGTAATTAGCGCATATTCTTTGACAATCTTCTTGATTTTCATAAATTCCCCTTATTTATTATTTGTTTTTATCCTTACCTATTGTAGCAAAAAAATAAAAGAAATCAATCCGTAAAAAAAATAAAAAAAGCCCTTTACAAATTGGCAAAGACGTGCTAATATATAAAACAAGAACAGTAATCATTATTATTTTTGAGGAAGCGAACATGGAGAGAAAACAAAATTACAGCAGAAAACGCGAAGCCATTTTAAAAGCGATACGGAGTACGACCACCCATCCGACAGCGGAATGGGTTTACCAGAAGGTGAAACCGGAATATCCGGACTTAAGCCTGGGTACGGTTTACCGGAATATCGCGCAATTTAAGAAAGACGGTCCCATCATCTGCGTCGGTATCGTAAACGGGC
>JAAYWU010000152.1 GCA_012516295.1 Clostridiales bacterium
GAAAAAGAGCGACAGGGGAACCGATAGAAAAAAATACAAAAGGGAAAGCACGGCGGCGTTTTTCAGATTGTTTCCGGCAAAAACCACCGGAAACATCCCGAGCGCCCCGACCAGCACAGGATTTTTATAAAGCACGCCGTTTAAAAAGATCGTGCCGGTTTCCCGAAGAAGGATCCTTCTATTCCTCATACAGTTCCTCCCCCCATCTGCGCTCGCCGCAAACCAGGCTGTTAATCTGCGGTACGACGGCGTTTGCAAGCAGAACAGCGAACCAGGCGCCCTGCTCATATGCGCCGTACCGGCGGAAGAGCATAATCAGCACGCCGGCAAGCAATCCGTAAAGCACCCTTCCGAAACTCGTCCGGGGCGAAGTGACCGGATCGGTCAGCATGAACACAGCGCAGAACAGAAGCGAACCCGACATCAGCTCATATTTTACGGAAGTCAGCGGGGCGCACGCAATCCGCGGCCAGAGCGCCGCCATCAGCGCGGCCGCCAAAAGGCATCCGGCCGTAATTTCCCAGTTTGCGGGCCGATGTATAAACAGATACAGCCCGCAGGCGCACAGAACCAGAATCCCGGTTGCGCCAACGGGGCCTGCGAACACACCCCAGAGCATATCCAGCGGAAGGATATCCGGTTTCAGCCCGTTTTTCAGGACTGCCGCCGGGGCAGGGGCGGTATCGACATTGCAGTCCGCAAACACAGGAAGCACATCACCCGCCGACGGGTTGAGATAGGCAAAAATCCGCTGCGGCCACAGGAGCGTTACAAACGCCATGCCCGCTGCCGCGGGGTTAAAGGGCGTGTACCCGGTGGAGCCGAACGGCTTTTTTGCAACCAGAATTGCAAACGCGGCGGCAACACAGGGAAGCCAGAGCGGCGCGTTCAACGGCATCAGCATGACAATGATCAGGCCCGTCACCATGGAAGAACAGTCGGATGTATTGATGCTTCTTGACTCAAGCAGGCTCCACGCGATTTCACACAGCGCGCAGGCCAGCAGGGTAACCGCCGCCATCGCAAGCGGGCGGGCGCCGTAGCGCGCAACCGGCAGAATCAGCAGGAAGGCGAGCGCGGTCAACGTGTCCCGCATCATGGAGGAAACGGAGGCTTCTTTTTTCAGATACGGAGTTTTCGCGTTAAGTAATGTCAATGAAGTCACCGCTTTTCTTTAATTGCGCCGCTTTCCGGACGACGCCGGTCAAATCGATTCCCGAAGGGCACGCGACCGTGCACGCGGCACAACGGATGCATCTCTGCACATTCGTCAGCCGGACCAAATCCGGCTTCGCGTTCTGCAGCTCCTGCTGTACCTTCCACGGCACAATGCCGCGCGGGCAGGCGCGGGCGCACCGCTGGCAGCCGATACAGGGATACTCTTTATAATTCCGAGCCTTTTTCAGGGCAATCACACAGCGCGTTGTCGCGGAAACCGGCTCGTTCAAATCCGTTACCGCCTCGCCGGTAATCGAGGAACCGGTTACCACCAGCGAGGTTTTCTCACTTAAGCCGCAGAATTCGAGCAGATCCTTCAGCGGCGTTCCGATACGCGCCCGGACATTGCGCCAATGCTCCACGCCGTCGCCCGCCACCGTTACGACCGTAAAGGTTTGGGGCTCGCCGTCGTCTATGGCGGCAAGAAGGGCGGCGCAGGCCTGCGCGCCGATATAGGCGGCGTTTTTCCTGTTCGCAAACAGCTTCCTTTTCAAAAGCGCGCGCGCCGGATACCGCTCGCCGGCAAGAATCAGATCGGCCTGCGGGTTTATTTTCTGTATTAGTTTCGCCTCGCGCTTCGTCGCGACGGCGATTTTGTTTTCCTTTGCGCCGCACGCCTTCCCGGCAAGCACCAGCCCGGCGATAATGGCGTTCGTATTTTCGCGCAGCGTCGCCATCGCGCTGGTCGTGCAGGGGTCTTCGTCAAAACAGCACGCGACAATCATATCGGGTTTCAGGCGGCGCAGCTTCTTCAGCTTCTGAAAAAGCGGCACCCCGTCGAACTCGTCCACAATTCCGGCGGCCTGCGCCGCCGCGATAATCGCGTTGGAATTCAGTTCCCCTTTTCGCAGCGGAAGCCGCTCCGGGGGTTTTTGATTTTCCGCGGCCGGAAGATCCTGAATTTTATGCCGAAGGGAAGCCGCTTTTTGCTGATCCAGTTTTATACCGTGCCGCAGTATCACACCGTCATCCCCATTTTCTCTATCAAGTCAAGGACAAATTGAATCTATTTTTGTTCGCCGGCTGCTTTTAAAGCATTGATCGCCGCGCGCGCGTCCTCGGCCTTAAATACGCTTGTTCCGGCAACGCAGATATCCACGCCCGCCTGCGCCGCCGTAACGGCTGTTTCCGGATTGATGCCGCCGTCCACCTGGACCAACAGGTCCGGATTTTTCGCTTTCAGCGCGCGCACCTTGTCCATCATATCGGCCATAAAGCTCTGGCCGCCGAAGCCCGGCTCCACCGTCATGACCAGCACCATGTAAAGATCGTCGAGGTAAGGGAACACCTCTTCCACCGGTGTTTTCGGCTTAATGGCAATCGCCGGTTTCGCGCCGCCCGCCTGAATGGCGGCAATCGTTTCGCGCGGATCGGACTGCGCTTCCAGATGGAACGAAACAATATCCGCGCCGGCCTTTAAAAAGTCCGGCATATACCGGAGCGGCTCGTCGATCATCAGGTGCACGTCAAAGGGCTTGTCCGTAAATTTGCGCACGGACTGCACAACGGGCGCGCCAAACGTAAGGTTTGGAACAAAATGCCCGTCCATTATATCAAGATGGATCCAGTCTGCGCCGCAGACGTCCATTCTTTTTACTTCATTTCCAAGCTGTGAAAAATCCGAAGAGAGCACGGAAGGTGCAATCAACATTTTCATCCCTCCATCCATATATATTTTATTCTACCTTAATTTCATAAGGATTTCAACTTCTTGGAACCGGTTCCCAAAACTTTATATAGTGCCTGCCGGGAGCGAGTCCCGGCAGACGATCTATAATAAAGCGGTTTAAATATATTTGCCCCGCACACTATTGTATGCACGAATCCGTTTTTTGGCAGTAAAAAAGCCCCGTAAAAACGAGGCTCTTTTCCTGTTATTCATCTTCACCCGGCTTGCCGCCCGTTTCTTCCGCTTTCTTTTTCTGTGTTTCCTTGTAGTAAGCAAAGCAGAAAATCACCAGCGCCGCCGCCGTAATAATGCGGTAAACCCAGCCCCACACGCCGGCGAACAGGTTCGCGGCTCCCGACGCGAAGGCAAGCCACCATCCGCCGAGGAATAGGAAGAACGCTCCCGCAATATAAAAAATACGGTTTTCCCTGCCCAGACGGAAAATCAGGATCAACCCCGCCGCGAACCACATCACGGCATACAGGTATCGCATAAAACCGCCTCGCTTATTCTTTCCTGGAAAAAGCGGGGTTTCCCCCGCCCAGCTCTTACAGAACGTAGATATTCATGTTGCGGATGCCGAACTGCCTGCACTGGCCAACCGTATTGAAATACAGGTCGGCAACAATTTTGCCTTTCATAACACCGCCGCCGGTATCCGCCGCAATCGCATAGCCGTAAACCGTCTTGCCATCGGGCGAAGTGATATACAGCCTGCTTCCGTAAGGAATAATCCGCGGATTCACCGCCACCAGCCCGAACGCCGCCGGCCGACCGGTAGAAGTCCGGCCGCCGCCGGTGTACCCGGTGCATTTTCCGGAAACGCATTTGCGGTAGCGTACGACCTTCCCGTTCTTGTCGGTAAAGGTGCCGTCGCCGTTTTCAACCGTGCCGGCTCTTCTCTTTGTACCCACTACGGTCACCTGCTCCACCGGCAGGGAAATTACTGTGCTTGAAATTTCTTCGCTGCCGGCAAGCTTGCCGTCGACATACTTCTGCTTCAGAACAACCGACTTAACACCGTCTTTTCCGGGGGTGCGAATCTGCTTCTGTCCCGTGTAAAGGCTGGCGCTCTTTTCGGTCCGGTTCTGAAAAGGAATCGCCTGCTGGGCGGTCACCTGCCGGTACTCGACCCTTGCGACGGCGATCTTCATGCCTTCGCTTACGGCGGCATCCTGCTTCACGCTGACGATGTCGTCTTTACCGACCTTCACGCCGGCTTCGTCCAGCGCCTGCGCTACTGTGCCCTCGCTGACGACCACCGGGGTGGTTTTCCCGTCCGCCGTAATGCTGACATTATAGCGTTTTATCACCTTGATATCGGTCTGCCCTGTAATCGGTGTGTCCGCCGCGGGAGTAACCGCATCGTTTTTCCCCGGCGTAACGCCCGCTTGCGCAAGCGCCTGCGCTACTGTGTCACCATAGTGCAATGTGACGGCCTTTGTTTCGCCGCCGTTTTCAACATTTACCGAATACGCGCTGCGGACAATCAGTTGAATGGAACCGTCCGGAGCGGTTTGAGAACTGCGCACAACCAAATCCTTGTCGCTCACCGTAATTTTTGCCGCGGTAAGGATATCGTCGGTATTGTCGCTGAAAAGCTGAACACTCTTCTTTTCACCGTTATAGTCGATTACAGCGTTGCGGGTTGCAGCCGCCACCGTGACGACCGAACCGACCGTAATCATAATCATAATTGCAAGCGCAGCCACTCTTTTTATTGTGCTTTTATAATCTGCTCTATTTCGTATGAAATTTCGCATTCAGTCACCCTTTTCTTTGCTTTTGCACAGTAAATATGGGCTTTACCCACCACATTGGCACATGTCTCTTTTTCAGGATATGCGTCAATGGCGTAATTATATCCACCGAATGCATAGTTGTCAAATTATTAACGCCACTTCATTTGTGCAGACTGCACAATGGCAAAAGTCGTTAAAATCTTCATTTCCTTCTGTAATTGCTGATTTGACACTATTTTCAGATTCCTTACGGTTTTTATGATTGGCTTTTCTGTGCAAAGTGTAAGAAAATCATAGTTACAAAGTTGTTACAACTATTACAGCGTTGTTTATTCTTTATTTTTTGACAGCAGTTTTCCTTTTTTTAGCGTATCTTAAAAACAGGAAATCTTCAAATTTTGTCTCTGTGCCTGGATTTTTTTGCCCTAACTTTAATTTTGACGAATCCTGTCGAATTTTGTTTTCTGCCCCATGAACGGAAATTTCCTGTTTTTTCTTGTCTGAAATATTCCTTCGCCACGCGTCCCTGTTTTTCACTTTCATAAGGTCCCATATCCATACTATATATAGTATAGGGAACGTTTGGAAGAAGAAGCGTAAAGAAGGGTAAAAAACGCTATATATAATGTAAGGGAAATCCTCCCCAATGGAGCTTTAAAATTGCACCTGTTTTTATCCCTTTATTTCCAAAATAGAGGAAATGCACACGCTTTCCGTTGGGTCTCCTTTTCCTTTATAAGGGCGGCTTTGCCCTTTGAAGAAAGCACCTTGTTCCGATCCTTTTCCTCTCGCAATTTCTTAGGAAATTTGTACTCTTGAAACCGGTTTCACGCTTTAAATCCGGAGATGAAAACAGCCGACCGACTTACTCCTATAACATATATATATATTAGAAAGGGAAGAATCGGTTTTCGCGCGAAAAAAGGAATCATTTCGCGTTTGGAAACGATTCCTTGCTTTCTTATCTTGGCTTCCTCTTTTTTAGGGCAAATAAAAACCTCCAATCGTAGGTTTGATCCTACGACCGGAGGCTCTTTCTTTCGTGTATTCCCCGTGGAAACGCGCGTTTTGAAGATGGAAATTATCTCTTTGAGAACTGCGGGGCGCGACGGGCAGCTTTGAGGCCGTACTTCTTGCGCTCCTTCATTCTCGGGTCGCGGGTCAGGAACCCGGCCTTCTTCAAAGGAGAACGTAAATTCTCGGAATCGTACTGGAGCAGCGCTCTTGCAATGCCGTGGCGGATTGCGCCGGCCTGCCCGGTAACGCCGCCGCCTGCAACGCGGCAGACAACGTCAAACTTCTCGTTCGTGCCGGTCAGAACCAACGGCTGGCGAACGATGAGCTTTAAGGTATCCAATCCGAAGTAATCGTCGATATCTCTGTCATTAATGGTAACCTTGCCGGTGCCCTGATAAATTCTTACGCGGGCAACGGAGCTTTTTCTTCTTCCGGTTCCATAAAAATAGGGTGCTTTCTCGTACATTCTCTAGTCCTCCTCCCTTATCGATCCCAGACTTGCGGCTTTTGGGCGGCATGCTTATGCTCTGCGCCCTCGAACAAGCGAAGTCTGCCCATGGCTGCGCGGCCGATGGTATTGTTGGGGATCATGCCTTTAACGGCAAGCTCCATGGCTTTGCACGGCTTTTGATCCATAAGGGTGTCGTAACGGACCGCTTTTAAATGGCCGATATACCCTGTGTGATGATAATAGAATTTCTTATCCAGCTTTTTGCCGGTAAGAACCGCATCTTTGCAGTTAATGATGATCACATGATCGCCGCAGTCAACGTGCGGAGCATAGGTGACTTTGTGTTTTCCGCGGAGCAGCATGGCAGCCTGTGCGGCTACGCGTCCCAGCGGTTTGCCTGCTGCGTCGAGAACGTACCACTTACGCTCAACTTCGCCGGCCTTTGGCATATAGGTGGACATGGCTATACCTCCTGAATTTTGTTTGAATCCTATACAAAACCCTGCCCTTTTGGCAGGGCAGCCTTTTAAAAAAGCGCGCCGAAAATCGGCGCAAAGGATTTGCATGTATGATAGTACCATATTACGGCGGTAGTGTCAAGAGCAAATCGCCAATATTTTAATTTGCCGGCGGATATCTCTTAATTTCACCCGCTTTTGGGCTGTATCGCACTATTACGAGCGCGTCATTTCATTTTTACGTAAATTGTGAACTTATAATTAATATTAAGGTTGACAATAACGATTTCAATGCTATACTAAAAAAGAAATTATAAAAGGAGAGCTTTTATGAAAACAAAGCAACTGACGATTACCGCATTTTTTACCACATTGACGATTGTCTTTGCCCAGCTCATTCTTCCGCTGCCGTTTACGCCGGTGCCGCTTTCTCTTTCCCTGCTTCCGGTGTTTCTGTCCGGGGCGATTCTTCCGAAGCGGTTTGCGGTTCTGTCCCAGCTTGCCTATCTCCTGCTGGGAATTGCCGGCCTGCCCGTATTCGCCGGGTGGAAGGGCGGCCCGGGCGTTGTTTTCGGCCCGACCGGCGGCTTTCTGATCGCTTATCCGATTATGGCGTTCGCAACAGCGGCAATAATGGAACGGAGCAAAAAGAAAAACACCGCCGCCTGTGTTTCCGCCATGCTCGCGGCGCTTCTCATCTGCTACCTTTTCGGCTCCGTATTTTTCGCGGTTTCCGGAAATATCGGCTGGGTAGAGTCCCTTTCTGCGACGGTTTTTCCCTTTGTCCTGTTTGACTGCCTGAAACTTGCCGCCTGCGCCATCCTTGCTCCAACGATTAACAAAGCGTTAATTCAATCGAAATTATTCCCATTTGTATAGACTTTGTCGGGATAAAAGTGACAACTAAATGGATAATAATGAATTAATTATCCGATGAGTATATATTCTTGCTTCTATTATGTCGCGTTGGCACGCCGCAAAAGTTTCGCCTATTTGTCATATCCTACAAATATTATACATATTGTAAATCTTGTTTTTCCTTTCAATAAACCGTTTTTATATCGGTTAAAGCCAAAGGGTCCATCCACGCTGTTGCATTGAATTGTGCCTATTCGCGCAAGAATTTCGGCGATATCGCGTTGCCCCCGTTCCCCTATGCCGGGATAATGCACATAGAAAAAGGCGGCCGGAAAAACGGCCGTCTTTCTTTATTATATGTCGCGTCCGACAACCCGCGCAAGCTCTCCGACTTTTTTCGTCAACTGTCCAAAGCTTTCCGGAGTGAGCTGCTGCGCGGCGTCGCTCATCGCGGCTTTCGGGTTGGGGTGCACCTCAATAATCAGCCCGTCCGCGCCCGCGGCAATCCCCGCCAGCGACAGGGCGGCAACGTACCTTGCTTTCCCCGCCGCGTGGGACGGGTCAATGATAATCGGCAGGCTGCTCCGTTCCTTCACGACCGGAACCGCGGAAACATCCAGCGTATTGCGCGTGGCGGTTTCAAAGGTGCGGATTCCACGCTCGCAGAGCACGACATTATAGTTGCCCTCGCTCATAATGTATTCCGCCGCGTCGAGCCATTCCTCAATCGTAGAGGACATGCCCCGTTTCAGAAGCACCGGAATTTTCGAGCGCCCGACTTCCCGCAGAAGGCGGAAGTTCTGCATATTGCGCGCACCGATCTGCAGCATATCACAGTACTTTCCGGCAGTATCCATCTGGTCGTGCGCCACCACTTCGCTGATAACCTTCAATCCGGCGGCGGCGGCGGCTTTGCGCATCAGCTTAAGCCCTTCCTCCTCCAGGCCCTGGAAGGAATAGGGAGAGGTCCTCGGCTTATAGGCGCCGCCGCGAAGGAACTGCGCGCCGCCAGCTTTTACGCCCAGGGCTGCACGCATAATCTGCTCCTCATTCTCCACCGCGCACGGGCCCGCCATCAGAACCAGCTTCTTTTGGCCAATTTTCAGCCCGCCGACCTCTACCACGCGCCCATCCGGGCACATTTCATGGCTTGCCAGCTTATAGGAATGCATAATCGGAACGCATTTCTCAACGCCTTCCATTAATTCAAAATCAAAATCGCCCAATTTTGTCTTGTCGCCCAAAACGCCGATAATCGTCGCTTGCGACCCGGTGGAAAGGTTCGCACCTAAACCATGCTCTTTCAGGACTTCAACGATTTTCTCCACATCCTGTTGGGTAGAGTCTTTTTTCATTACAATAATCATACGATCTATCCCACTCCCCTGTTAGAGGATTCCTTTCTTTCCGCACTTTATCCACTTCATGCTTTAAATTACTAAATATCTTATCATGGATATTGAGAAATTGCAACTTGTATCGCATAAATCCTTATTATTTACAATAAAATCGCTTACCTTTTTTTCTCTGCGAAACTTTTCGAAATCCCGGCTACACCAAATCTTTCGAAATCATAAATAAAAAAAGCAGCCACCCTATTGGGTGACTGCTTTATGATGTTGGCACCTTCCTATTGTCCCGGGCCGTTACCAGCCAAGTATCTTCGGCATCGATGAGCTTAACTTCCGTGTTCGGAATGGGAACGGGTGGACCCTCATCATCATCAGCACCAACTA
>JAAYWU010000153.1 GCA_012516295.1 Clostridiales bacterium
CCCTTGGCGAAGAGCTTCTTACGCCGACAAAAATTTATGTAAAACCGGTGCTCGCGCTGATGGAAAAAGTCCGTATCAAAGCAATTTCCCATATTACCGGCGGCGGATTTTTTGAAAATATCCCACGCATGCTCAAGCCCGATACCACCGCGAAAATTGAGCTTGCATCACTGCCGAAGCTGCCGGTCTTTTCCGTGCTGCAGCGTGAGGGGAATATTCCGGAACGCGAAATGTACAACACGTTCAACATGGGAATCGGCATGTGCATGGTGGTTTCGAAGGACCAGGCCGATACGGCGGTAAAAGAACTGAATTCCATGGGCGAACAAGCCTATGTCATCGGAAGTGTTGTCAGCGGCGGGGAAGGGGTATCCCTATGCTGAATATTGCCGTGCTGGTATCCGGCGGCGGCACGAATTTGCAGGCGCTGATTGACGCCCAGAACCGTTCCGAGATACCGGGCGGCCGAATTGCGGTTGTCATTTCCAGCAAGGCGGATGCATACGCGCTGGAGCGCGCGAAAAAAGCCGGAATTCCAACGGAAACACTCATCCGGAAAGAGTATTCCTCTCAGGAAGAGTATGACGCGGCGCTACTTCAAATTTTGGATTGCTATCAAATTGGTTTGATTGTTCTTGCCGGTTTCATGACGATCATCAGCGATAACGTTATCCGTCATTATGAAAATAAAATCATAAATGTTCACCCGTCGCTGATTCCGTCGTTTTGCGGCGAAGGGTTTTATGGCCTGCGGGTACATCGGGCGGTGCTTGAAAAGGGCGTAAAGCTGACCGGCGCAACAGTACATTTTGTCAATGAAGTCTGTGACGGAGGCCCGATTATTTTGCAGAAAGCGGTGGAGGTGCTTGAGGGCGATACGCCCGAAATTCTCCAGCGCAGGGTGATGGAACAGGCCGAATGGAAGCTGCTTCCCAAAGCGGTTGCTCTATTTTGCGAAGGGAAGATAACGGTTCATAACGGGAAAACCAAGATACGGGAGGATTCGATATGAAAAAACAATGCCTTTTTGAAAATCTGAAAGCAAATGCTTACCCCGGCCGCGGGATTGTCGCCGGAAGGATCGGGTCGTGCGCGGTCATTGCTTATTTTATCATGGGCCGCAGCGAAAACAGCCGCAACCGTATATTTGTTCAGGACGGCGAGGGCATCCGTACGGAAGCGTTTGATCCCGCCAAGCTGGTTGATCCTTCTTTGATTATCTATTCTCCGGTGCGTGTGTTGGATGGTACGACAATTGTTACAAACGGCGACCAGACGGACACAATCTATGCGTTTATGAAAGAAGGCAAGTCTTTTGCCGACGCCCTGCGCACGCGTACTTTTGAACCCGACGGGCCGAATTATACGCCCCGCATTTCCTGCATTGTTGATAAGGTGGGGGATTACCGCCTTTCCATTCTGAAAAGCGCAAACGGCAATCCGGATTCCGTACAGCGTTATTTCTTTGAATATACTTCTCCTGTCAGCGGAGAAGGGCACTTTATCCATACCTATTGCGGGGACGGGAGTCCGCTTCCGTCTTTTGAAGGCGAACCGACGCTTGTTGGCATTTCCGGCGATATTGACGAATTCACCGGAAAAATATGGGAAAGCCTGAACGAAGAAAATAAAGTTTCTCTCTTTACCCGGTTCATCAATTTGGCAACCGGCGCGACAGAAACACGGATCGTAAATAAAAATCAATGACAGGAGAGGTTGAAATGGCAAACGAGCTTACTTTGAAATACGGATGCAATCCACACCAAAAGCCGTCGCGCATTTTCATGAAAGACGGCGGAGATTTGCCGGTAAAAGTGCTGAACGGCAGACCGGGCTATATCAATTTTCTCGATGCTTTCAATAGCTGGCAGCTTGTGAAAGAGCTGAAAGAAGCGACGGGGCTGCCTGCGGCGGCTTCCTTTAAGCATGTCAGCCCGGCGGGCGCCGCGGTGGCAACCGAGCTTTCCGATACCTTAAAGAAGATATATTTTGTAGACGATCTTGATCTTTCCCCTTTGGCGAGCGCATACGCCATGGCCAGAGGAGCGGACCGGATGTCCTCCTACGGCGACTGGATTGCCCTTTCCGATCCCTGCGACGTACAGACCGCAACGCTGATTGCACGCGAGGTTTCCGACGGCATTATCGCGCCGGGCTATTCGGATGAAGCGCTGGAAATCCTAAAATCCAAACGCAAGGGCGGTTATAATGTCGTTGTGATCGATCCCGATTACCGTCCGGAACCGATTGAATGCAAGGACGTATTCGGAATCACCTTTGAACAGGGACGCAATGAAATCAAAATTGACAACAAAATGCTTGAAAATATCGTTACCGATAATAAGAATATTCCCGAAAATGCAAAACGCGATTTGCTGATTGCATTGATTACGCTGAAATATACGCAGTCGAATTCCGTCTGCTATGCGAAAGGCGGGCAGGTTATCGGCGTGGGGGCGGGGCAGCAGTCCAGAATCCATTGCACACGGCTGGCGGGCAATAAAGCGGACACCTGGTACCTGCGCCAGCATCCGAAGGTGCTCGGTTTGAAGTTCAAGGAAGGCATCCGCCGCCCCGATCGTGATAATACCATTGACGTTTATATTTCCGAGGAATATATGGATGTTCTGGCGGAAGGCACATGGCAGAACCTGTTTGCGGAAAAGCCGGAACCGCTTACCCGCGAAGAAAAGCGCGCGTGGCTCGATACCCTTAAGGATGTTGCGCTTGGTTCGGATGCCTTTTTCCCGTTCGGTGACAATATTGAGCGCGCGCACAAGACGGGCGTGAAATATATCGCACAGCCGGGCGGCTCCATCCGGGACGACCATGTAATCGACACCTGCAACAAATACGGTATTGCCATGGCATTCACCGGCGTGCGGCTGTTCCATCATTAATTGACAAGTAAATAAAAAGGAATTGAGGCGAAAGCGATGAAGATATTGGTAATTGGCGGAGGAGGCCGGGAGCACGCAATTATCCGAAAGCTGAAGGAAAGCCCCAAGGTAACGGAAATCTACTGTGCGCCCGGAAACGGCGGGATATCCCGGGACGCCGTCTGTGTGGATATTGCTGCAACGGATGTCGACGGCGTTGTAAAGTTTTCCAAAGACAAGAAAATGGATCTGGTGTTTGTTGCTCCGGACGACCCGCTTGCCGCCGGAATGGTGGATGCTCTGGAGGAAAACGGAATCCGTGCGTTCGGGCCGCGTTCCAATGCGGCGATCATCGAGAGCAGCAAGGTATTTTCCAAGAATTTAATGAAGCGGTATCATATTCCTACGGCAAATTATGAAGTATTCAGCGATTCGGGCAAGGCTTTGGATTATATCCAAAAGAACGGGCAGTACCCCATTGTGATTAAAGCAGACGGGCTGGCGCTTGGCAAAGGCGTGATTATTGCCGCGGATTTCCAGGAAGCGGAGAAGGCTGTAAAATCCATTATGGAGGACAAGGTATTCGGCGCTTCCGGAAATCAGATTGTCGTTGAGGAATTTATTACGGGGCCGGAAGTGTCTGTCTTGGCGTTCACGGACGGCAAATGCGTGAAACCAATGGTTTCGTCAAAGGATCACAAGCGTGCCCTTGACAACGACAAGGGCCTGAATACCGGAGGCATGGGCACGGTCAGCCCGAATCCCTACTATTCTGAAGAAATCGCAAAGATCTGTATGGATACGATTTTTCTTCCCACAATACAAGCGATGAACGCGGAGGGAAGGACGTTTAAGGGATGCCTGTATTTTGGCTTAATGCTGACAAAGGACGGGCCGAAGGTGATTGAATACAATTCCCGTTTCGGTGATCCGGAAGCGCAGGTTGTGCTGCCGCGTTTAAAAACGGATTTCGTCGATATTCTGAACGCTGTGATCGACGGCCGTCTGGAAGAACAGCCCATCGAGTGGAGCAGCGACGCCTGTGCCTGTGTAGTAATGGCTTCCGGCGGCTACCCGGGGAAATACGCCAAGGGGCTTGAAATAACCGGACTGGACGAAAACGGGCAGGTGGAAGGCGCTACCGTATACCATGCGGGAACCAGCTGCAAGGACGGTGCGTTTTATACCAACGGCGGGC
>JAAYWU010000154.1 GCA_012516295.1 Clostridiales bacterium
ATTTTACTATAATTAGTGGTATGATTTAATTAACAATATGTGAATTTTAAGAAATCAAAAGCAAAACTTAAAAAATAAATAGTTTAATTCTAAAATTCGCCTAGTTTTCTCTACATTGCATAAATGCCAGATATTGATTTTGTGTATAATGTATGGTACTATAAAACTGTAAAAGAAATGATTGCGCTGGTTAAAATGGAAAGAAATAAAAACAAAGATTGATTGTGTTTCTTGGATTTCCATGATATAATCTGCTCAGGAGCAGGCCGTAAATAACAGTAAAAACAGGGGGTAAGTAGATGAAACTTTACGACATTGACGTAGTGAAACTGATCGACCTTTTAGACAAGGCCAAAGGAAATGTATACCTCATTACGGAAGACGGCAATACGCTGAATCTGAAAAGTAAACTCTGCCAGCTTTATGGCGTTCGTGCGCTTCTGGAAAGCGCGAAGAACTCAACCGTTTCCGCTGAGCTGAATGTAGAAAATCCGGAAGATGAATTAATGTTTATCAACTACATGATGAGCAAATAAAATTCTCGATAGTCACCCCCGGCTATGCCGGGGGTTTTTCTATACGGGCAAAGCTCTGTTTTGCTGGCTGTGCCGTAGTTTTGCACCACAAGAAAAGGACAGCTGCTGGTTCCCCAGCGGCTGTCCTTTTTCTATACGATTCTACACAATTCTATACGATTCTTTTGATACCTAAAGGCCTTTCTTCAGTTCAAATTTAGCCACCCGTTCCTTCAGGAGATTGGCCTGGGCGGAAAGTTCTTCGGAGGACGCGGCGCTTTCTTCCGCAGTAGCGGAATTCGTCTGAACAACGGAAGAAATCTGTGAAACGCCAATATCAATCTGGGAAATAGAGCTTGCCTGCTCGTTGGATGCATCCGCAATCTCCGTCACCAAGTTGTTGACATCCGTAAATTTCGCAACAATCAAGTTCAAAAGCTCCGCTGTTTTTGCCGCTATTTTTGTACCGTTCTCAACCGCATTGACAGAATTATCAATCAATGTTGTCGTATGCTTGGCAGCTTCCGCGCTCTTGTTTGCAAGGCTGCGAACCTCATCGGCCACAACAGCAAAGCCCTTTCCGGCGCTGCCCGCACGGGCTGCTTCAACGGCGGCATTCAGCGACAAAATGTTGGTTTGGAAAGCGATGTCGTCAATCGTCTTAATAATCTTCGTAATCTCCAAAGATGTATCGCGAATCTCCGTGATTGCCGCTATCATTTCACCGATTGTTTCTTTACCGATTCCCAGTTCTCTTTGCGCATCCTCTGCCAATGTTTTCGCGTTATTCGCGTCGTCGGCATTTTGTTTCACCTTCCGTGATACCTCCTCGATGGAGGCGGAAAGTTCTTCCAGCGAACCAGCCTGTTCCGTTGCACCGTTTGAAAGCGACTGGGCGCCATTGGCAATTTCTTCTGCTCCGGTCGAAACCTGTGTGGCTGCGGTTCCGATTTCCGAAAACGCAATATTCAAAGAATCAATAATTTTGACTAACGCTGTTTTAATGGGGGCAAAGTCACCTACATAATCGCGCGTAACATCTACTTTCAAATTCCCGTTCGATATTTCTGTTAAAACCTGTGATATTTCACCGACATATTCGCTCAGCCTTTGAGAAGTCTCTTTTGAGATGGCAGCCAGTTCCCCCAGTTCATCCTGCGTTTCCACATGAATATCGGAATTCAGGTTGCCTTTTCCCATCTCCTTACAAAGCGTAACAATCTTATCAACCGGAGCAAGGGACTTGCGGATAACCAGGATGATAACGAATCCAACCAAGAGAATACCGATAATACCAACCAGGGAAATCAAAAGGGTAAGCATGGAAACATCTTTTAACGCCTCAGATTTCTGAACGGTAAAATTACTGGTCCATTTATTCTCGATGCCATCAATTTTTAAAGGCTGGCTCACTTTAAAAACAGAATCATCTGCCTTCTCTGAATATTTTGTACCGGATTTTTTCTTATCCACCGTATCGGAAACATAAACCGAACCGGTTGAAAGGATATAGTTATCCGATGTTGTGTAGCCACCTAAGTTATAATCCAGATTATTGATAGTGTCGGTTAAAATATCTGCGTTTGCAACACCTAAGAATTTACCATTTTCGTCAAGAATCGGGTTGCTGATCGTGATAAGCCATACGGTATTCCCATTTGAAAGCTTATAGGTATATGGTTCCGTAATATGTGCTTTGCCGGTTTGCTTCGAAACAGCGTAATATTCCACGGCCTTATATGTATCATAATCATCGGCTACATCCAATTTTTTGGCGTTTCCATCCCGGTACTCATAGTACGACCTGCCACTCGGCGTATTTTCAAATAAGGAATTCGGTTCCAATGCGATGTAAGCGGAAAAGATACGCTCATCGTCCAAATAGGAATCCAAACTCTTCCGGATAAACTGATCTCTAAGACCGGCCTCCAACGTTTTGTATTGGTAAACCTGTTTTGCAAATGTATTTGAAACAGTCTTTAGGTTATTCAGGTAATCCGATGCAAGATAGGCGTTGTTTTCCGCAACCGCATTGATATTGTTCAATACGGACTTTTGTTGTATATTTGTCAGATAAACATTTAAAAAAGCGCAGATAAACACGATCATAATAGCAATTGCAGAAACAATTCTCAGGGGGATTTTAAATGCCAACTTTTTGGTGATATTTTTTCCCGCATTCACCATCATTTCCTCCTTTTAGTAATATTCAATCAAAATTATTATATATTGTCGAGTTACAAAATTAATTCTGTATAAATATAATCGTAAAATATTATATAAAATCAACAAAGACCTCTGTATTATTGTCCATATTTAAGTTTTATGCTTATGCTTTATTGAAATTTTCTTCAAATTTATACGGTTATTGTATACATATTATTCGGAAGATGATGTCCACATCTTTTTGCCACAAAAACAAGGCAATTCGATTCGCTAAACAAAAAAGCGCCGCCGTAATAATACAGCAACGCTTTTTGAAGGATTTGATTTTAGTACGCCGCACTCAGCGGATTTAAAATGCCATAGCCTTTATTCTGTATATCATCAATAAACTGAATTGCTTTGCCGGCGCCCAATGCCACACATATCTGCGAATCCTGTGCAATATGAACCGGCATTTTCGCTTTTTTCGAAATCAACGTATCGAACCCGGAAAGCTGCGCCGATCCGCCCGTTAAAATAATTCCGTCGGAATAAACATCGCCCATAAGCTCCGGAGGTGTTTTTTCAAGCATCTCCTGTATGGTGCGAACAATCTGCATCGCCGGTTCAATTAAAGCTTCTAGCATCTCATCGCAGCTGATATCGGCCCATTGCGGCAAACCGGTCATCGCGTTACGCCCTTTTACCCTGTGGGAAACCAGTTCCTTTCTCGGGTAAACACAGCCAATCGCAATCTTCGCATCCTCTGCTGTGCGCTGCCCAATAATCAGGTTGTATTTCTTGCGGATATATTTTATAACCGCCTCATCAAACGCATTTCCAGCAACCTTAATGGATCTGGAGATCGCAATTCCGCTTAGTGACAGCACCGCCATATCCGTCGTGCCTCCGCCGATGTCAACAATCAAGGTGCCGTGCGGGGTCGCGATATTTACCCCGGCGCCCAGTGCGGCTGCAACGGGTTCTTCAATCAAGCAGATTTTGCGGACGCCCCCCGCGCTGATCGCATCCACAACCGCGCGTTTTTCAACTTCCGTGATCTGGCAGGGCACGCTTACAACAACGCGGGGCATAAAAACCTTGCTTCCGCTGATTTTCTTTAAATACGTACTGATTAAATGCTGCGCCAAATCAAAATTTGAAATAACCCCGTTGCTAAGCGGATGGACAACGTCGATTTTTTCAGCCGTTCTCCACACCATTTTATATGCTTCCATTCCGGTGGCAACAACTTCATACGTTTCCAAGTTTACGGCAACAATTGCCGGTTCATTAAGTATAATCCCTTTACCGTCAAGATAAATTTTGACAGCCGATGTACCCAAATCGATCGCCATATCTGTTCCCAGCACACAACCACATCCAATCTTAATTTCTCAAATATTATATTACAGAATAGATGATATATCAACTTTTAAAACAGCACTTGGGCAACTGCCGCACAGGCAACAAATTCCGCGCCGCCCTGGTAAAGTGTTTCGGCGCATTCGCTCAGCGTGGCCCCCGTCGTTACAATATCATCGATCAAAAGAATCTTTTTCCCTGCTATTTTCTCCTTGTTTATGGCTTGGTAAACACCCAAAACATTTGTCCGGCGTTCATTTTCCGTCAATTTATGCTGTTCCCTGTTCTCTTTGATTTTTATTAAACATTCATAATATGGAAGAAATACGCATTTGGAAATTGCCCTTGCCAGCAGTTCGGATTGGTTGTAGCCTCTTGCCTGTTTTCTTTTTGAAGAAATCGGCACACAGGTAAGGAAGTCAAACGGAATTCCCGAAAATTGTCTCTGCACCAACGCCGCTATGGTTTCCGCGTAAACATCCGCGAAGTCCCGGCGGCCATAAAACTTAAACTGAATGAGGGAAACCCGGATTTTGTTTTCATATGCAAAAGGGGATACACAAAAAACAGTTTTCCCCGAATTCGGTAGAACCATGCGCTTCGTAAGATTGAGCATTTTAATTTCTTTCGCGCATTTTCCACAGGCTTTTTCTCCGGATAAAATGACTTCACCGCAAAAAGCGCATCTTGGGGGAAAAATCATATTCAAAAGCGCGGCAAAAATCCCTTTATTCTTCATTTTCCGCTCCTTGCGTTAAGAAATAGGAGAGTCCGGTGTACCGGCGTGTCTTTTTATTGTTGTTGACCATTGCCTGAATTGTCCTTTGCGTTCCTACAAGGATGAGCAGCGATTTTGCCCGCGTAATTGCCGTATAAAGCAGATTACGGTAAGAAAGCTGCGGAGCGCCCGGATACATAGGCATCACAACTGCCGGAAATTCGTTTCCCTGGCTCTTGTGGACGGTCATCGCATAAGCAAGCTCCAATTCAGCCGCGGTTTCCAGTTCGTACAGGACGACACGGTCATCCATCTGCACCGTTAAAGTGGAAGCTCTTCGGTCAATCGAGCAAAGGATTCCCAAATCTCCGTTAAAAACGCCCTCGCCGAAAGAACCGTCCGATTTGGACCAGGAAAGATTATAATTGTTCTTTACCTGCATCACCTTATCGCCTTCGCGGAAAAGCACCCCGTTAATGTTGATTTCCCGCTTCGAAGCATCCGGCGGATTCACCGCCGCCTGAATTCGCCTGTTCAGCTCCATCGTGCCAAGTTCCCCCTTGCGTCCGGGGGAAAGTACCTGAATATCGGTCAACGGCGAGTATCCGTAGCTGGCGGGCAGCCGCACCGCGCACAGCTCAACAATTGTCCTTTGGATTTCAGAAGGGGCATTGCTCGGCAGAAAGAAAAAGTCGCTGCTGTGATCCGCAAGTTCCGGCATCTGCCCTTTTACAATTCGGTGCGCGTTCGTGATAATCAGACTCTGCATGGACTGCCTGAAAATCTGGTCAAGCTGTACAACGGGAAACAGATTGGTGGCTATTAAATCCCCCAGAACATTGCCCGGACCGACGGAAGGAAGCTGGTCGCAGTCACCGACCATGATCATACGGCTTCCAAGCGGCAAGGCGCGCAGAACCGCCTCAAACAAATTTGCGTCCACCATCGACAGCTCGTCTATAACCAGGGCATCACATTCCAAAAGGTTTTTTTCATTCTTGGCAAAGCCGGGAAGGTCGTTCTCGTCCCCCTCCC
>JAAYWU010000155.1 GCA_012516295.1 Clostridiales bacterium
AGGTTGAACGCATTGTTGATGACGCTCATGAACAGAACGCCGATGACCGTCTTCAATACGCTGCCTTCCCCGCCGAGCACGCTGGTACCGCCGATCACAACCGACGCGATGGCGTCCATATCATACCCGGAACCGGCAACCGGTGTTGCGGTTCCCAAGCGGGAGGACAGTACAATTCCGGCAAGCGCGGAAAGCATGCCGCTGACCGCGAACACCATGATTTTGATCCGGTCGGGCTTAATGCCGGACAGGCGGCTGGACTCCTCGTTGCCGCCGACGGAAAAGATATACCGCCCGAACTTTGTGCAGCGCAGAATAAAGAACATGCCGGCAACGGCAAGGGCGAAGATGATAACCGGAATAGGAATCTTGAGGATATATCCGTTTCCGATGTAGTCAAACAGATCGTATTTGCCGGAAATCGGATAACCGCCCGTAACCATCAGTACCGCGCCGTTAAGGATGGTTGTCATGCCCATTGTGGCAATCAGAGAAGGCACGGCAAATTTCGCAACCACAACACCGTTGCAGACGCCGATTGCCAGCCCTAGTGCCAGGCAGGCCAGAATGACAACCGGCAGCGGCACGGCATTGCCCAGAAGCTTCATGACAACCGCGCCGGTAATCGCGGCAACCGCGCCAACCGAGATATCGAAGTTACCGGAAATAATGACGCTGGTCATGCCGACGGCAATAATCCCTATGATGGAGGACTGCCTCAGCAGGTTCAAGATATTCCGCGCGCTAAAAAAGGTCGGCGCCGCAATTCCTACCGCGACACAGAGTACGATAAAACCGATCAGCACCCCGTAATCGCTCATTTTAAAATGTTTCATTTTGAGTTTATCCATCATTTTGCCCCTCCATCTTCTGCTGACTGCTTTACAAGGATGTCGTTCATCAGGTCGGCTACCGTAAGGTTCTCATTTTTACGCACCTTGACGAGCTTTCCGTTGTGTATCATCACAATCCGGTCGGACACGCGCAGCACTTCCTCCAAATCCGAAGAGATGAAAATGACAGCAACGCCTTTGGCGGCGAACTGCTCCACGGTAGAAAAAATATCTTCCTTTGCGCGCACGTCGATGCCCTTCGTCGGTTCATCGAAAATCAGCACCCGCAGGTCCTTTCCAAGCCATTTTGCCACGACAATTTTCTGTTGGTTGCCGCCGGAAAGGCTGCGCACACGGTTCTGCATGTCCGAAACCTTGATCGTAAGCTTTTCAACCGCTTTCGCGGTGTAATCCAGTTCCTTCTTCTTATTGAGCATATGGTGTTTCTTCATTGCGTCCAGACTGAGGATTGTCGCATTTTTATAAATTTCCTGCTTTAAAACCAGTCCCTGCGTTTTGCGATCCTCCGGAATCAGTCCGATTCCGTTTTTAATCGCGTCCGCCGGCGAATGGATCACACACGGCTTCCCATCCAGCAAAATCTCGCCGCCCGTGTACCGGTCCGCGCCGAAGATGGAGCGTACAATTTCACTGCGCCCCGCTCCGACCAGACCCGCAAAGCCCAGAATCTCCCCCGGATAAAGGTCAAAGCTGACGTCCTTGAATTTTCCGGCATGCGACAGGTTTGTCACTTTGAGCACCGGCGTTTGGCTGTAATCCGCATGGCTTACATGCTGATCATGCCCCACCGCGAGCGTTTCGCCCGCCATCAGCTCCGCAATCCGGTGCTGGTCAAGCTCGCCGATCGGGTAATTTCCCACAATCTCGCCGCCGAGCATCACCGTCACATTGTCGCAGACTTCAAAGATTTCCTCCAGCATATGCGAAATATAAATCACGGTTTTATTTTTCGCTTTCAAGCTATGTATAATCTGAAACAGGTTTTTCTTTTCATTTTCGGTTAGGGACGTGGTCGGTTCGTCCATAATAATCAGTTCGGAATCATAGGAAACTGATTTCATGATCTCCACCATCTGCCGTTTGGCGACGCTCAGTTCCCGCACACGGGCGCGCCATGGGATGTCGAATCCCATTTCGTTGCAGATTTCGTTGTAGCGCTGAATCATTCCCTTCTTGTCCAGCACGCCGTTTTTGGTCATTTCCCGCCCAAGGAAGAAATTTTCCAGCACCGTCAGCTGCGGGATCACGCTTAGCGCCTGATGAATAAT
>JAAYWU010000014.1 GCA_012516295.1 Clostridiales bacterium
ATCCATTTTGGCCTGCGGCGTCGCAACCTTCTTCGGATTCATCGCGCTGGCTTTGATGAAATTCTCGATCGGCTTCGATATGGGCGTCGTTCTGGCAAAAGGAATTTTCTGCAGCGTTGCCACCGTCTTGCTGCTCATGCCGTCCCTGGTCATCCGCTGGGCCGGATTAATTGAAAAAACCGCGCACCGCCCCTTCCTCCCTCCATTCGACAAATTTGCAAAGGGCGTATTCAAGGGACGCTTCGTCTTTGTCGCGTTAGCATTGCTGGTCGCTTACCCGGCCTACATAGGAAAGGGAATGACCGACTTCGTTTACGGAAGCCAGGCGGTCGGCGCCGGCATGGGCACGAAGGTGTATGAGGACGAACAGCTCATCAACAAGCAGTTCGGCCGAAGCAACATGCTGCTGCTGATTGTTCCCAATACGTCCCGGGTAACGGAAAAAAAGCTTGTCAACGAGCTGGATCATCTGAATTATACAAAGAGCATCACTTCCTTAGCGGATAAACTGCCGGACGGCCTTCCGGAAAGCATTCTTCCGGAGAGTATCACCAGCGAGCTTCACACAAAGAATTACGCAAGAATCCTGATGTACATAAAAACAAAAGATGAAAGCAAACTGGGCTTCCAATGTTCTGACCAAATCAAGTCCATCGTAAAAAAATATTACCCGAAGGATTCCTATGTGGTCGGTACAACGCCGTTCACACAGGATATCAAAACAACGATCACGAGCGACTATGACTTTGTTGACGCGCTATCCCTGCTGTCCGTTGCAATCGTTGTTATGATCACCTTCAAATCCCTGCTGCTTCCGGTCGTAATCCTAATTCCGATCGAAATCGCCATCTTTATTAATATGCTGTTCCCTTATCTGACGGGAAACCGGCTGATCTTTATGGGATACGTCATTGTAAGCTGTATTCAGTTGGGAGCCACGGTTGACTACGCGATCCTGATGACAAACAACTTCCTGGAAAGCAGACGGCGGCTTGGCCGGAAAGAGGCGACGATTGATGCGATTGCAACTACCACTCCGCCGCTTCTGACCTCCGCAACCATCCTTACGATGGTCGGTTATATTCTTTATTTCACTTCCTCCATCAGCGCAATCGGGGACATCGGCCATCTGATCGGAAGAGGAACCATGTGCGGTTTCATATTGGTTATCACCGTGCTTCCGTCATTGCTTTATATCTTTGACAAACCGATTCAAAAGCACATGGAGCGGATGGATCGCCTGCGCGAAAAGAAAGAAGCAAAACAAAAAGTTCTGCGACAAAATTTCAATTCCAAAATACCGTTTTTGAACGCCCATAGCGGGCAGTCCGTATAATAATCAGGGAGGAATCACCATGAAAACGAAATTACAAAAAGTTTTAGCAGGTTTTCTTTCCGTCGCGGTCCTGATACCGATTCTACCTACTTCCGCTCAGGCAGCAGCCCCAGTTGTTACCACGGATGAGGCGGTTTATGTCAATTTGGATTACTACGGGAAAACAGAAGATGTAGAAATTGTAAAGGGATGCAGCTTAAACGGGAACAATCAGTTCACCGACTATGGCAGTTACAGCAATGTGGTCAATATGTCCACGGACGCGAAACCGACCCTGTCCGGGGATTCCGTAAGCTGGAATCTTCCGAAGGGCATGACCGGCAGATTCTATTATCAATGCACACCGAAAGACGGCACGGTCCGTATGCCCTGGAACTTTGATGTGTCTTATAAGCTGAACGGCGTCCCTGCCGACGCAAAAAAGCTGGCCGGTGCCTCCGGAATGGTTGAAATCAATGTAAAAGCCACTCCGAATAAAAATGTGGCCGACTATTACAAGAACAACTTTCTTTTACAGGTAGGCATGCTGGTGAAAATGAAGGATACGCTGAGCGTGGAAGCGCCCGGCGCACAGTTACAGTCCCTTGGCGACTATAAAGCCGTGCTATTTGCGGGCCTGCCCGGGGAAGAAAGCGACTTTACCATCCGGATTGGCACAAACAGCTTTGAAACAACCGGCGTTTTCATGCTGATGATTCCCGGCACGCTCGAGCAGTTAAAGGATATCAAAGACCTGAAAGAGGATAAGGACACCTTCAAGAGTTCACTCGACGCAATACATATCAGCACAAACCAAATTCTTGGGACAATGGAAGGCATGACAAGCGGGCTGAACCAGCTGCAGTCCGGCGCAAGCTCGTTGGACAGCGCCCGCGGCATCATCAGTTCCTCTAAGGGAAACGTCTATAACTACGCCGACAAATCCCTGGATGACTTAACCAAAATTGCGAATAATACCAGCGCTATCGTTCCCCATCTTCAAAAGGGGCAGCAGCTTGTACTGGATGTGAACAACGATGTGAATTCCCTTGTCCAGACGCTGAATTCATCAAAATCCACTCTGAGTTCCCTGTCCAGCTCAATCAGCTCCATTCGGAGCGATGTAAAGGACATTCGCGATAATCTGGATGACGCAAGCGGTACAGCCAGCAAGCGAAATAAAGTAACAAATGATCTGACCACCGACTTAAAAGCGGCAAAATTACAAGCCGATCAACTGAAAACCGTTCTTCCTGCCATACAAAAGGACGCTGCCGCGCTGCAAACAAATGCGCTAAGCTTAAAAGACGCCCTCAGTAACGTAGACGTTTCCAAATACTACGGAGACTCCAGCATCATGAGCGTTTTAAGCACTTCGAAAAACACGCTTGAAGCCCTGCAGAAAGTTTCCGACGAAACCACTCCTTTGGTCAAAAAACTCAGCGATGTATTGGGAAAATCGGATGCATTAATCAAAACGGGCGATGATACCGTCGATATGGTGGATTCGTATTTAAGCTTAGTCGACCAAGGCATGAGTGACGCCGACGATTTGCTGAAACATGCGAATAATGCGGGCGCAGATTTGAAAAACCTTCTCGCAACAGCGGAATCCTTAGTCGATAATATCAATACATTAAACACAACCTTAACCCAGTACAAAGACGATTCGGTGAACGCACTAAAAGACACGCAAAACCTGATGCAGAGTCTGACAAACGGAATAGCGGATTCCCACGCTTTCCTGGCTTCGCTGGAATCCATGGTGCGGTTAAGCGGAAATAAACTGGACGACGGCACCCGCAAGAC
>JAAYWU010000156.1 GCA_012516295.1 Clostridiales bacterium
AAAATCAGGATAAAGGAGATTGTATTATGGCTATGAAATTTTATCTCTGTAAACATTGTGGGAATTTTGTCGCGATGATTCGCAGCAGCGGCGTCAAAATGATCTGCTGCGGGGATCCGATGACGGAAGTTGTTCCGAACACAGTAGAAGCCGCGCACGAAAAGCACATTCCCGTCGTAAGTGTCTCCGGCAATACCGTTACCGTTAAAATCTGTAGTGTTGAGCACCCGATGGTGAACGAGCACTACATTGAGTGGATTTATCTTGAGACCAAAAACGGCGGCCAGCGCAAAGTCCTTCATCCGGGGGACAAGCCGGAAGCAACCTTTATTCTGGAACAAGATGAACCCGTTACGGCGTATGCGTATTGCAATCTCCACGGCCTTTGGGCAGCGGACATTTCTTAACCGGCACAAAGAAAGCCCTTTCCCATTTGGGAAGGGGCTTTTCTCTTTTATATCCCTGTAATTTCTACCATTGTCTGCCCGGGTCGCCCGCCATGGAATTGATCGTGCCCTGCGGGTACAGAACCGAATAATGGTCAAGCTTCGGGTCATCCCCGTCTTTCGGGAATACCATTAAAATTTTATAATCCTTGCTGGCAACATAACCAATGATGTGATCCTTCCCGGACGTTACATCGTAATCCGGTTTGCCGAGGACTGCTTTGACCTTGGAAAGCGTAAGTTCCTTCCATTTTCCGTCAAGCGTGCGAACCTCAAAAAGCTGTTCGCCTTTGTTGAAGGCAAAAACCGCGTTGTGTTTGGAATAGGTATTGTAGATTCCCTTCGCGGACGCAATATATTCGGATTTGTCTTCTTTTCCCCATTTCTCCTGAACGTCTTCAATAACGTTCGTATTTACGGAAAATGGGATATCGATTACCTTTCCCTCTTTGGCCGCTTTCTGTATGTCCTGCAGTAAGGCGGTCTGCTCGTCCACCTGTGAAGAAGCCTGCGGGGCCGACGGAACGTCGGATGTAACGGTGGAATCAGCCGAAGCAAAAGAAGCCGACGTGGAACCCGTTGAAGCCGGATTCTGGCTTCCGGTTGCCTGCGAATGCGTGCAGCCGGCGAAAGAAGCGGACAACAACGCCAAGGCTGTCAAGGATGCAAGCATTTTTTTGAATTGAGTAGTCATATAGCACCTCCCGTAGTTTAAAAGGGATAAACCTTCCCCCTTCTCCCGGTTGCCAGGAAAAGGGTTTGAAAGTAGCACTATCTTACACCAGTATGGTAGAATAATCAAGTATTCTATCAATTTTTTAATCTATTCCGTTTCGAATCCGCCTTGCGTTCCGCTGTATTTTGGGGCTCAAAATGAGCTGTCGCTTTCCTTTACCTTCATAACCAGAACGGTAATATCATCGTCATGGCCGTCGGCGCGGCGAGCGATTGCCTGTGTTACGATTTCTTCGGCAAGCTCCTGCGGAACCTGTCCTTTCCATTTTTCCACCGTATCACAAATCCAATCGCCGCCGGCTGCCAGCGCACCATCAGAAAGAAGCACCAGCAGGTCGCCGTCGCCAAGGCTATCGGAGGACTTGGTAAAGTTGATATCATTCAAAATGCCGATCGGCAGACTGGGGGCATCAATCACAACCGCACGACCGGATTTTCGCAAAATACTGATGGGCGCCCCCGCTTTCATAAACTCAAGATTGCCGTTGAAAAGGTCGAGCGCGGCCAAATCAATTGTGGCAAGCGATTCGTCGCCCGATTTCACCATCAATGCGGAATTTACGATTTTCAGCGCGGCGTCAAACCCGATTCCCGCTTTAATAAGGCGGGACAAAATGCCGGTGGCCATCGCGCCGTCCACCGCCGCGCGTCCGCCCGTTCCCATGCCGTCGCTGATCAATAAAATTTGGCGGCCGTTCCCGTCGGGAAAGCATTCCCAGCTGTCGCCGCAGACCTGTTTATTGGCACAAGTATGCTGCGCGCAGCCTGTCTGCACGCGGAAGAACGGGCGTTCCGCCATTTGCAGGCGGCATTTCCCCTTCACCACGCTGACGCAGGGCTGTTGGAACACACGGCCGCAGACACGCGAAATTTCATCGGTCAACTCCGCCTTATTCATGCGCACGCTCTCCGCCTGCGCGGCGATAATTTCAATTGACATGCGGTCGAAACGATCCACGCGGCAGCTAATATCAATCGGAAGGATGCCTGCCCCGCGCAAAACTTCGCCGACCTTCTGCGCGGCATTAAAGTCAAACTGCTCGTAAAGCTCCAATTCGGCGGCCATATCCTCCAGCAGGTTGCTGGTCGTTGCGAACTGGTCGGCAACCATGTTTCGCACCTGCTGCGCGCGGCTTTCCGCCGCATCCTTAATCGAGAATTCCCGGTAATGGCTGTTTACGGAATCCGCTATGGCAGCAAGCCGGCTGCAATGGGACGCAAACTGTGCGTTAAAATCGTTCCGGTCCACTTCCCCCTTGCTGCGCAATTTCTCCGTAAGATCATTAAAGGAATTCATGCTGTCATTATAATTCCGTTCCCAGCAATAGACCTTCAGCCCGCAATTGCTGCATACGTCGTCAATGGTACGCTTGTACACTCCGTTGATATCGGGCGCACAGGCGGAATACAGCTTTTTCGAAACTTCTTCCACCGAATCCGAAACGCTGCCCAGCGCCTTTGCCGCGTAGTCCAGCTTCATAATCACGGACCGGCGCAGCCCGTCCATCCGCGAGGTATCGTCCGGGCAGGAAAAAAGGCCAATCAGCGGGGCGCCGGCCTTCTGCGGAATCAGCATATAAAGGACGGTCGCTACCATGACCTCGTACAGCCCCCCGATCACCTTCTCCTGATTGCCGACCTGCAGGGAGGCCACCGCATTCGAGATGATAAACGCGACAACCGAGGCGAGCCGCCCAACCGGGGAAAATACGCCGGCCATCAGCACGCCCAGCGCATAGGCGCCGGAAAGATAATTCAGCCCGGAGGTGGAAAGGCTGAAAACGATGCCCGCGGCAATCCCCGCTACGCTTCCGCCGGAAACCCCGCCATAATACGCGGCAAACAGGACGGCTATCACCGCCAGAACCCTGCCGAGGGAAACCGGGCCGATGGCAAGATTGGAAAGCGGAAGCAGCAGGGCGCCCAACGACAGCGCCGCGCAGGTAATTTCCTGCGCATTCATTTCGCCCGCGCTTCTGCCGGCTATGATCACTTCCGACGTACGGGTAAAGAAATAGGCCACGCCGCCCGCGAGAAAAGCTTCCGCAATATACATGGCAACGGCTTCCGAGCCGGAACCGTTTACAAAGATAATCGCCATTGCCGTTGCAAGCATGGGCAGAAAAGCGACCATCGGCGCGAAAATCGCGTGCATTTTCAGCTTCATCATGTCGTTGAGCGTCCAGCGAATTGCCGCGGCGGCCAATACCGCGGCCAAATAATGTACCGGTACGTTTACCGAGGAAGGCAAAAGGTACCCCGCCGCGCTTCCCAGCACAGCGCTCCACAGCCCTGCATAAGGAAACGCCGCAACCGCCGCTACCCCAAACGGCGCATATTGGCCGAACACAAGCCCGCGGGAACAGAGCAGCGCCGCCGTAAAATAAACAAGCTGCCTGGCAACTGCTTTTGTAGGGTCCGCAGCAGCCGCCGGAAAGCTGATCCGCTCCGTCTTTGCTTTTATCATTCTTATCACCGCCATACAATATTTGGAAGCATGTCCATTTTTTGTTAAAAATCATTATACTATATGTATTTAGATGCTGTTGTCATAACTTGCCGTAATATTTTGACGTATAAAATCAGATTATAAGTATTTTTATAAATTGGAAGGGTTTTTATAGTCATTGCCGCACTTCTGTGCTAAAATAATAAAGAATATATACTAGAGGGTGATAAAATGGAATTTCAATTTTCCAACCGCGTTTTAAAGCTGAAACCGTCCGCCATACGGGAAATCTTTAAATACGCCAGTGATCCGAGCGTCATTTCGCTCTCCGCAGGGAACCCCGCTCCGGAAGCTTTCCCGTCAAAGGAAATTGCTGAAATATCCGAAAGGATTCTGGCGCAGCGCCCGATTGACGCGCTCCAGTACAGCATTACGGAAGGTTACGAGCCTCTGCGCGAATACCTGACAGATTACATGAAAAAAATGCACGGCATCGGCCGTGATTTCGATAATATTCTGATTACAAGCGGCGCGCAGCAGGTCATGGATCTGGCAGCGAAATCGCTGTGCAACGAGGGCGACGTGGTTATCTGCGAAGCACCGAGCTTTATCGGTTCGCTGAATACCTTCCGCTCCTACAACACGCGCCTGCGCGGCATCCCGATGGACAGCGACGGCATGAACATGGAGGAGCTGGAAAAGGCTCTGAAAGAGGAACCGAATGTAAAATTCATCTACACCATACCCAATTTCCAGAACCCGTCCGGAATCACGATGAGCTGGGCAAAGCGCAAGCAATTGTATGCGCTCGCCAAGAAATACCATGTTCTGATTTTGGAGGACAACCCTTACGGCGACCTGCGCTTCCACGGCGAACATATTGAAGCGGTCAAA
Organism: Clostridiales bacterium; assembly: GCA_012516295.1. Lineage (GTDB taxonomy): Bacteria > Bacillota > Clostridia > Oscillospirales > Acutalibacteraceae > Caproiciproducens. The sequence continues at coordinate 4,525 of JAAYWU010000156.1, forward strand.
TCGCTGGACGACGAGGGCCTTGTCCTTTACGCCGGCACCTTCTCCAAGATCATCTCCCCCGGCATGCGCGTCGGGTACGCGATCGGCCCGAAGGAGCTGCTGCAAAAAATGATCGTCTGCAAGCAGGGGCAGGATGTTCACACGAATATCTGGTCGCAGATGGTCTGCCACGAATTCATGACCCGCTATAATTTTGATGAGCACCTGGAAAAGCTGCAGGAAATCTATTTAAAGAAATCTGCGATAGCAACCGGCGCTCTGGACAAATATCTGATGCCGAAGGTTACTTACAATCCGATCGAGGCGGGCTGTTCCTCTGGTGCACCCTGCCCGACGGCGTGGATATGCTGGATTTCTGCAAGCAGGCCGTACTGCGCAAAGTATGCGTGGTTCCCGGCAATGCCTTCCTGACGGACGACAGCGCACCCAGCCAGTCCTTCCGCATCAACTTCTCCACGCCGACCGACGACCAGCTTCTGAAGGGCATTCAGATTCTGGGCACGCTCGCAAATGAAATGATCCCAAATTAACTGGAGGAAAACAATATGGAAACAGCGAATACCGAGCGCAAAAAGGTAATTTTCAGCGCCATTCAGCCAAGCGGAACGATTACGCTCGGCAATTATCTGGGAGCGCTCAAAAACTGGATCAGTTTACAGGACGAATACGACTGCATTTACGCCTTAGCGGATCTGCACACCATTACTGTGCGCCAGGACCCGGCAAAGTTTCGTCATAATACACTCGAGGCCTACGCGCTTCTTTTGGCCTGCGGCCTAGACCCCGAAAAAAGCCCGTTCTTTATTCAAAGCCAGGTTTGCACACACGCCCAGCTTGCCTGGATTTTAAACTGCTACACGCAGTTTGGCGAATTGCAGCGTATGACGCAGTTTAAAGATAAGGCCGCAAAGCATGCCGACAATGTCAACGCGGGCCTGTTCACTTACCCGAGCCTGATGGCGGCGGACATCCTGCTGTATCAGGCGGACCTCGTTCCCGTGGGAGCGGACCAGAAGCAGCATCTGGAGCTTGCCCGCAACATTGCGGAACGTTTTAACGGTATTTACAGTCCCACCTTTACGGTGCCGGACGGCTATATCCCGAAGAAGGGCGCACGCATCATGTCCCTGCAGGACCCGTCCAGAAAGATGAGCAAATCCGATGAAAACGCGAACGGCTACGTGGCCGTGCTGGACAAACCGGAGGTTATCCTGCGGAAATTCAAGCGCGCCGTCACCGACAGCGCCGCCTGCGTCCGCTATGCGGAGGGCAAGGACGGCATAAACAACCTGATGGGCATTTACTCCGTCGTTACCGGTCTTTCCTATGAACAGATTGAGAAGGACTTTGAAGGCAAGGGCTACGGCGATTTCAAGGCCGCTGTCGGCGAAGCCGTCGTGGAGCACCTGCGCCCGATTCAGGAGCGTTATGCCGACTACATTAAAAATAAGGATTACCTTGAGAAATGCTATACGGAAGGCGCGCAGAAAGCGCTTGCCATTTCAAGCCGCACCCTCAATAAAGTAATGAAAAAGGTCGGATTTGTCCCGAAAGCATTTTAATTAAAAACAGAATACGGGGAGGCTCTAAAGATGCGGGAGCCTCCCCTTTCCTGTTTACCAAACCAATTTATGGCTCCAATTTTTTGGGGCCGTTTTTGATTTTCAAATCCGATAGACAAAGCCTATGAAATATGCTAATATTGCATATATTGTTTTTGAAAGGCCGTAGATACATGCGCAGTAAAAATTCAATCCGAAATGTAATTGTGAATATCGGCAGCCAGCTTCTATATATTTTCCTCTCCTTCCTTTGCCGGCTTGTCTTTATTCGTTATCTGAATGAAGACTATCTGGGACTAAACGGTTTATTCAGCAATATCTTTACGATTCTCTCTCTTGCCGAACTGGGGATCGGAACCTCCATTACGTTCAGCATGTATAAACCGCTAGCAGAAAACGACTATAAAAAGCTCGGCGCGCTGATGGGGCTTTATAAGCGGGCATACCACATTATCGGAATTGTCA
>JAAYWU010000157.1 GCA_012516295.1 Clostridiales bacterium
ATGGTATTCGAAATAATAAACAGCGAAACCAGGCTGAGCAGAAGAATGATCCAAAAGCCGGCCATGGTAACGACCTTGTCCAGCCTTGTCAGCTTGGCCGCCACATCGGAATAGTCGTTAATGGTTGCGACGCCCGGTATTTTCTTAATCTGCGCCGCCGTATCCTTATACTTGGACAAATCCTTAAAAGAAACCTTGAACGCATCCGGAAGCGGATTATCTTTTCCGGTCATGCCCTGCAGCATGGTACCGTTCTTGTCACCCAGAATTTTCATGTACTGCTGAATTGCTTCGTCCTTCGGAACAAATTCACAGGTTTTAATATTGTCGAGCTTTTTAATTTCCTCCCCGACCTTAATTGCGGAGAGTGTGGGAAGGTCCTGCGTCATATATATACGAACCGAATTATTTCCCTCAATTGTCTTCATTGCGGAGTTAATATTGTAAGAAAAAACAACAGCCGCACCGGTCAGCAGTAAGCACGATACCAACACGCCGATGGAGGCGATACTCATTGTGCGGTTGTTCCAGATATTTTTGACACCTTCCTTAAACAGGTATCCAAGACTTCTAATCTTCATGGCGCTCCTCCTTCTGCGAGGCGGTGTCTGCCACAATGGTTCCGTCGTGGATTTCTACGACCCGCTTATGAAAATGCTTTACCAGTGTATGTTCGTGCGTTACCATCAGGATGGTGGTGCCGCGGCGGTTGATTTCATTGAGAAGATCCACGATTTCAAACGAAAGCGCCGGATCAATGTTGCCGGTGGGCTCGTCCGCAATAATCAGCTTCGGATTGTTGACCAAAGCCCTTGCCAGCCCCACGCGCTGCTGCTCGCCGCCGGAAAGCTCCGCCGGGTGGCATTTCGCCTTGTTCTGAAGGTTTACAAGCCCCAGAATGTACGGCACGCGCTTGCGGATTTCCCTGTTGGAAGCGCCAACGATATGCATCGCAAAAGCCACATTTTCAAAAACCGTCATCGTATCAATCAGGCGGAAATCCTGGAACACAATGCCCATCGTACGGCGTATAAAAGGGACTTCCCTTTTTTTCAAGGTGGAAAGCTCCCGCCCGTTCACGATAATTTCCCCGCTGTTCGGTCTTTCCTCGCACATAATCAGTTTCAGAAACGTGCTCTTCCCCGCTCCGGAGGAACCCACAATAAAAACAAACTCGCCCTTGTCCACTTTCAAGCTGACATCCTTGAGCGCCCGGGTGCCGTTTGAATAAACCTTACTGACATTTTGAAATTCTATCAACGCAATCGCTCCATTAAAAATCGAATTCTTCCGGCCCGATCCTGAATACCGGATAGCCCTTCTCCCTTTGCCGCTCCCGCAGTCGGATCGATTACTGTTTGCGGGTCGGCAGTATCATTCTTCTTGCTTTTTCCCTGTTGGTATGGCGTTTTGAACCTTATTTTTTCATACATAAATACCAACAGGATGAAAACGAATCAAAACCCATTGGTATGTTTACATAATACCAATGGGTCTCTTATTTATTATTCCGTTTTAGAAATAATTTGTAATAAATCTGTAATTCTTTTAACTTTTTTTCATTTCTCTGTTAGAATTTAACAGGGTTGGAAGAAAGATACTTTTTAACCATCAAAGCAACTTTAAATACGATGGCATCTTCAAATTCGCGAAGGTCCAAACCGGTGATCTTTTTGATTTTCTCCAAACGGTAAACCAGCGTGTTGCGGTGAACAAAAAGCTTACGCGACGTTTCCGAAACATTCAGGTTGTTTTCAAAGAAACGCTGAATGGTGAACAGGGTCTCATGATCCAGCGACTCAATCGAACCGCGCTTAAAGACTTCCTTCAGGAACATGTCGCACAGCGTGGTCGGAAGCTGGTAAATCAGGCGGGCAATGCCCAGGTTGTCGTAGCTGACAATCGACCTCTCGGTGTCGAACACCTTGCCGACTTCCAAAGCGACCTGCGCTTCCTTAAAGGAACGCGCCAGATCCTTAATGCCGGTAACAATCGTGCCGATGCCGACAACGCAGTGGGTGTAAAACTCGCTCGAAAGCGTATCGACGATGGAGCTTGCAAGCTTTTCCAAATCCTTCTGCTCAATGCCTGCACGGATTTCCTTTACCAGCGCAATATCGTTTTCATTTATATTAATGATAAAGTCCTTGTTTTTGTCCGGGAAAAGGTTCTGTACCACATCATAAGCGGACACATCGGACCTGCTGGTTATTTTGATCAGCATGCAGACGCGGTTCACATCCGAATTGAAGCGGAGCTCGCGCGCCTTCAAATAAATATCGCCGGGCAGAATATTGTCGAGAATGACATTTTTGATAAAATTGCTGCGGTCATATTTTTCGTCATAGTACTGCTTAATACTGCTCAAGGAAACAGCGAGCAGGGAGGCGTAACGTCCGGCCTCCGGGTCACTGCCGGAAACAAAAACGGCATATTCCGGGCGCGGGCGGCTGCCAAATGACTTATACGTGTAGCCATTAACAACAAACGTTCCGGGCGTAGCCAGGACTTCTGGAGTAATGCTGTCGTTAACCTCGCCGATCCTGCCCAGCTCGCTGCAGGCGATAATGACCGAGGTTTCATCAATCACACCGATGGTGCGGTCAATGGCATCACGCATCTGATGAATGACTCCCTGAAATAATCGATTGGACATAGCTCTCCCTCTCTTTATCGAACTTATCTAAATAAATAATCCGTCCTACATACATTTTACATAAATCCATTGTAATTTTCAACTATATATTCAACAGAAAATAAAGAATTATCAAAGGGAACAGTAATTTTTAATCATTATTTCACAAATCTCTCCTGATTTAATTATAAAACAGAATATTTCTAATGAAATACTGATTTTTCAAAAAAATTTTCGAATCCCAAAAAGCCTTGTTTTTTTGGGACCGGCAGCAAAATGGCAGCGATAATGTCAAGCGTGAAATCCGGCAGTTTGCCCAAATCGCCGCCCGGAGCCGGAGGGCTTCCTGCGCAGCAGCGCGAAAGCTTCCGGGTTCCCGCACAGCCGGGCATATATAAAAAAGGCCATGCCAAACGGCACGGCCTTTTCTTTTCTCACTTAATTGAGGATAGTTTGTTCTGTTTCCTTATCAAACAAATGCATTTTCTTTAAATTAAATGCAATTTTAATGTTGTCACCTGTTTTCGCTGTGGAGGTCGGTTCAACGCGCGCCGTAATGCTATTGCCTTCGCAGTTAAGGTACAGATAGGTTTCCGCGCCCATCAGTTCAGTCACCTCGACATCCGCATCGACAATACCATCGGTGGATTTCGCAAGGAAATCGGGTTCATCGTGAACGTCCTCCGGCCGGATGCCAAACACGACCGCTTTGCCGACATAATCCTTCAAAACTCCGTCCTTATCTTTTTCCTGCGGAATGGCAATGCTGTATTTGCCGAACTTAAGGAAGAACCGGCCGTCTTTGGATTCAATCGTCGCGTCGATAAAGTTCATTTGCGGCGAGCCCATGAAGCCCGCGACAAATTCGTTTACCGGGAAATCATAAAGGTTTTGCGGCGTATCTACCTGCTGAACAACGCCGTCCTTCATAACCACAATGCGATCGCCCATGGTCATGGCCTCTGTCTGGTCATGCGTTACATAGATGAAAGTTGTCCCAAGCTTTTTGTGCAGCTTGGAAATTTCGGTCCTCATCTGCGCTCTCAGCTTCGCATCCAAGTTGGAAAGCGGTTCGTCCAGAAGGAAAACCTTCGGGTTGCGGACAATGGCGCGTCCCAACGCAACACGCTGGCGCTGGCCGCCGGACAAAGCCTTCGGTTTTCTGTCGAGCAGATGGGATATATCCAAAATCTTTGCGGCCTCTTCCACACGTCTCTTGATTTCATCCTTTGGAACCTTGCGGAGCTTCAGGCCGAATGCCATATTATCAAATACCGTCATATGCGGGTAAAGAGCGTAGTTCTGGAACACCATGGCGATATCGCGGTCTTTCGGGGCTATGTCATTTGCAAGGGTATCGCCAATGTAAAGTTCGCCTTTGCTGATTTCTTCCAAGCCGGCAATCATGCGGAGCGTTGTGGATTTTCCGCAGCCGGAAGGGCCGACCAGTATTATAAATTCTTTATCGGCGATTTCCAAATTAAAATCCTTGACCGCGGTCACTCCGCCGTCATACACTTTATAAACATTTTTCAAGGTTACGTTTGCCATAATCATCCTCCAAGTCTTACACTGTTCCTGACACACAAAGCTGCTACCGGGCCCGGTAATAATCTTTGCTTAATTTCCACGCGTTAATGATAACAGAACTGCTTGGGGAAATACAGACCTTTTTTACCCAAACTTTTTTCTCCTTGTTTATATAAATCTGATAAATTACAAATTTCCGAATTGAAATTTATACAAAATTATGGATTTGTAAAAAAGAAAGCGCTTTTTTCGTACATATTTCGTGATTTTTACCGCATTTCAGCGCTTTTGCAAGAGCCCGCGCGCCGAATGATTTACACTAAATTTTCGCTTTTCTCCAAACTTTTCGCTCAAAGTTTATGTGAAATTCATAAATGACAAAAAACAGGAGGTAAAATTTATATATATTTATGATCCTATAAAA